>JBJOJH010000068.1:0-6741 GCA_046046715.1 Pseudomonadota bacterium
GGTGCAAGGGCTCGCCTAGCACCAGCCACGCAGCACCTGCAGCAAAAATGGGCGACAAATACAGCACGACGCTCACGCGTGCGGCGCCCAGCTCACGTTGCATGACGGCATAAGCCAGATAGGCGCCGTAACCCGGAAATACCGCCGCCACCACGATCAGCCCCAGGCCGGGCGCGGTGAGGATGGGAAGTGGGTTGCGCCAGATTTCATAAGCGGTAAAGGGCAGCATGACCGCAACCCCCGACCAGCCGATGACGGCCAGGCGCGCGCTGGCGCTCAAGGGACTGGGCCACTTTTTCAGCAGCAAGGCATAAGCCGCCCATGAAGCGGTGCAGGCCAAAATCCACACGTCACCGGGCACCCATTGCACACTGCCCAGCGTGGACCATTGCCCCTTCAAGACGACGTGCAGCACGCCCGTTAGCGCCAAGGCCACGCCGGCCAGTTGCAGGGGGCTCAATCGTTCTTTCAGCCAAATGGCCGATGCGGCAACGATGAGCACGGGCGCCACGCTATAAACCAATGCGATATTGAGCGCAGACGTGGTCTGGCCTGCGATGTATACCCAGGCGCCGCAAATCCACATGCCCAGGCCGCCCAGTACCGCGTAGCGTCGCCATTCGGCTGCAATGTGGCGTCGGTGCTGCCACAACTCCTGCCAATGCCCCAAACTGAACAGCAGCCCCGCCAACAACCATCGGCCTGACGCCAGCGTGTGTGGCGCAATCACCCCGGGTGCTGCGCGTGCCACCAAGTAGTTGACCGACCAGATCGCCGGCGTGATCAGCAGCAGGGCATAAACCCATCGTGGTGGGCGAGACAGGGTCATTCAGGCGCGGGCGTCGCCCCAGCGGAGTTGGATGGTGTCATCGCCGCGATACAGGGTTTCGCCGGAACGGTCGACGCAGTAATTGGGCGAGACGATCATCTCGCTGAAATGCATGTCGGCCGCAATTCGGGTGTATTCAAACAAAATGCTGCGCGTGACCTTGGCCCCCGAGCGGACGACGCTACCGTGGCCAATCCAGCAGGGGCCGATGATGGTTGCCCCCGGCTCGATCTTGACGCTGGAGCCCAAATACACTGGCCCTTGAATATTGACCTGGTCCCAGGCCACCGAGGTGTTCAGGCCCACCCAGATGCCGGGTCTGACCTCTCGCCCCGGCATGTTCATCTCGGCTACTTCCCCCTTCAGCACGCGCTGCAATACCGACCAGTAGTCGCTGACACGGCCGATGTCGATCCAGTTGAAGGGGCGGTTTTGGGCGAAAAAGGGCAGTCTCTCTGCCACCAGTTGGGGAAAGAGCTGGGAGCCAATGTCATAGTTTTGGCCCGGAGGAACTTTTTTGAGCACCTCGGGTTCGAAGATGTAAATGCCGGTGCTGGCCAGCGTGGATTTGGCCTGGGCGGGCAGTGGTTTTTCCTGAAAGGACTGGATTTGTCCACTTTCGCTGGCCACCACAATGCCGTAGTTTTGTACCTCGTTGAGTGGTACATCCAGGGTTACCACGCTGGCCAGGGCGCCTTTCTGGCGATGTTCTGCCACCGCTGCCGTGATGTCCAGATCGATGATGGCATCACCGCACAGGACCAGTGCTGTGTCGTCAAAGAAGCCGCTGAAATCCTGGATGCGGCGCATGCCGCCGGCCGATCCCATGGGTTTTGGAATCACGTCGCCGTGGTCCCGTATGCCCTCATAGGCATAGCCGATCTGCACCCCCCAGCGGTGGCCGTCGCCAAAGTAATGCTCGATCTTGTGGTGGTGGTAGGCGACGTTCACCATGATCTCGGTGATGCCGTGGCGCGCCAGGTGCTCGATCAGGTATTCCATCACCGGTTTGCCCAGTATGGGCACCATGGGCTTGGGCAGGTCTTTGGTGAGTGGGCGCACCCGCGTGCCCTGGCCAGCGGCCAGAATCATACCCTTAGCCATGGCGCAACTCCCGCGTCATCTCCAGAAACGAGCCTCCGGCCGCATCCTTGGCCGACAGCTTGGGGCCCTCGTTCATGGCCGGCCAGGCGATGGCCAGCGTGGGGTCGTTCCAGGCAATGCAACGCTCATGTTCGGGAGCGTAGTAGTCGGTGGTTTTGTACAAAAACTCTGCAGTCTCCGACAGCACCAGAAAACCGTGAGCCAGACCCGGCGGTACCCACAGCTGGAGTTTGTTGTCGGCAGACAGAATCTCTCCCACCCATTGCCCAAATGTGGGCGAATCGGGGCGTATGTCCACGGCCACATCGAACACTTCACCGGCCACCACACGCACCAGTTTGCCCTGAGGCTGTTGCACCTGGTAGTGCAGGCCCCGCAGCACACCTTGGCCCGACTTGGAGTGGTTGTCCTGCACAAAATCAAGGTTCAGGCCGGTGGCCTGGTTGAAGGCGCGTTGATTGAAGCTCTCAAAGAAAAAGCCACGCTCGTCGCCAAAGACCTTGGGTTCGATCAACAGGACATCGGCAATGGCGGTGGGGGTTGCTTTCATCAGTACACCTTGTGGGTCAACAGGCCCATCAGATATTTGCCGTAGCCCGACTTGGACAGCGGTGCAGCCAGCTTTTCGAGCTGGGCGTCGTCGATCCAGCCGTGGCGCCAAGAGATTTCTTCCGGAGAGGCCACTTTCAGGCCCTGGCGGTTTTCGATGGTGTAGATGAACTGGCTGGCTTCGAGCATGGACTCGTGCGTGCCGGTATCCAGCCAGGCGTAGCCACGGCCCATGGTTTGCACGTCGAGTTGGCCTAGTTCAAGATACATGCGATTGAGGTCGGTGATCTCGAGCTCACCGCGTGCCGAGGGTCGCACCTGTTTGGCTAGCTCCACCACTTGGGCGTCGTAAAAATACAGTCCAGTGACGGCGTAGCGCGATTTCGGGGCCTTAGGCTTTTCTTCCAGGCTGATGGCGCGGCCCGTGGCGTCAAATTCCACCACGCCATAGCGCTCGGGGTCTTGCACTGCGTAGGCAAACACGGTGGCGCCCGTGCTGCGCTCGTTGGCTTTGTGCAGCAGGGCCGCAAAGTCGTGGCCGTAAAAGATGTTGTCGCCCAGTACCAAGGCGCTGGGGGCACCATCCAGAAATTGCTCACCAATCAAAAAGGCCTGCGCCAGACCGTCGGGCGAAGGCTGGACTGCGTAGCTCAGTTGCAGGCCCCACTGGCTGCCATCGCCCAGCAACTGTTCGAAGCGCGGCGTGTCTTGCGGCGTGGAAATGATCAGCACCTCGCGTATGCCGGCCAGCAACAAGGCGCTCAGCGGGTAATAAATCATCGGCTTGTCGTAGATGGGCAGCAACTGCTTGCTGACCGCCTGCGTGGCCGGGTATAGACGGGTGCCCGATCCGCCGGCCAGGATGATGCCCTTGCGGGCGGGGCGCTGCGATTGGCTCTGAGTGCTTGTTTGTTGTGTCATGACGTTTTCTCCCCGGTGATTTCTGTCAGCATGCGATCGACTTGCACTTGCCAATCAGGCAGCTGCAGACCAAAGGCCGATTGCAGTCGATGTGTGTTGAGCCGTGAATTCAGTGGGCGGCGCGCCGGCGTCGGGTAGCTGGAGGTGGGGATGGCGCCAACCAGGTCGGGGCCGACCTTCAGCGTCCAGCCCAGAGCCTGGGCTTTTGCCAGCACGTGTTTCGCATAGCCGTACCTGGTGGTCTCGCCACCAGACGCGCTGTGATAGGTGCCTGCCAGCTGGGGCTGGGTGCGAGCGACTCGTATGGCATGGGCCGCTACATCGGCCAGCAGCTCTGACGAGGTGGGGGCACCGATCTGGTCGCTGATCACATTGAGGCTGTCGCGTTCACGGGCCAGGCGCAGCATGGTTTTGGCAAAGTTGCCACCGCGTGCGCCATAGACCCAGCTGGTGCGCAGGATCAAGTGGTTCTGGCAAACCGCCCGGATGCGCAGCTCGCCTTCCAGTTTGGTTTGACCGTAGACATTGATGGGGGTGCAGGCGTCGGTTTCTGACCATGCGCTCGATCCCATGCCATCGAACACGTAATCCGTGGAGTAGTGCACCAGCCAGGCGCCCAGTTTCTCGGCCTCACTGGCCAGCACACCGGGTGCCAGTGCATTCAGGGTGCGGGCCAGGTCGGGCTCGGACTCGGCCTTGTCGACGGCGGTGTGCGCCGCCGCGTTGACGATGACATCAGGCGCCACTGTCCGGACCGTCTGGGCCAGGCCCTCCAGGTCAGTGAGGTCGCCACAGAGCTGTTTGGGGTTGCTGGCACTGTTTCTGCCCAAGGCCACCAGCTCACCCAGCAGGCACAGCGAGCGTTGCAGTTCCCAGCCCACTTGTCCATCTTTGCCCAGTAGGAGGATTTTCATGGCCTGACCTCAGACTTGGGCGGTGGAGGTGGTGGGGTCTGTGTCTGCGCTGTTGTTGCCGTACTGCCGGCTGACCCAGTCGCGGTAGCTGCCGCTTTGCACGTTGGCCACCCAGTCGGCGTGCTCCAGGTACCACTGCACGGTTTTGCGGATGCCGGTCTCAAAGGTTTCAGCGGGTTTCCAGCCCAATTGCTGCTCGATCTTGCGGGCATCAATGGCATAGCGGCGGTCGTGACCGGGGCGGTCGGTCACATAGGTGATCTGGCTCTTGTAGGGCTGGCCGTCAGCACGGGGCTGGAGCTCGTCGAGCAGGGCACAGACGGTGTGCACGATTTCGATGTTGGGTTTTTCGTTCCAGCCGCCCACGTTGTAGGTTTCACCCAGGGTGCCCGCCTCCAGCACGCGCCGGATGGCACTGCAGTGGTCCTTGACATACAGCCAGTCGCGAATCTGCATGCCGTCGCCATACACCGGCAAAGGTTTGCCGGCCTGGGCGTTGACGATCATCAGGGGGATGAGCTTTTCCGGAAAGTGATAGGGGCCGTAGTTGTTGCTGCAGTTGGTGGTGAGCACCGGTAGGCCATAGGTGTGATGGTAGGCCCGCACCAGGTGGTCGCTGGCTGCCTTGCTGGCCGAGTAGGGGCTGTTGGGCTCATAACGGTGGTTTTCCGTGAAGGCCGCATCTGCGGGGCCCAGCGAGCCATACACCTCGTCAGTGGAGACGTGCAGGAATCTGAAGTTGGCCTTGGAGGGTTCTGGCAGAACGCCCCAGTAGGCCCGAACGGCTTCCAGCAGGCCAAAAGTGCCGACGATGTTGGTCTGGATGAATTCCCCGGGGCCCAGGATGGAGCGGTCGACGTGACTCTCCGCAGCGAAGTTCAAAACGGCACGGGGTTGGTGCTGACTCAGTAGTTGGCTGACCAAGGCGCTGTCGCCGATGTCGCCTTGCACAAAGATGTGGCGTGCGTCGCCGTCGAGGCTGCTGAGGTTGTGGCGGTTGCCGGCGTAGGTGAGCTTGTCGAGGTTGATCACCGGCTCATCCGACAGGGCCAGCCAGTCGAGCACGAAGTTGCTGCCGATGAAGCCGGCTGCGCCGGTCACGAGGATGGTCATTTGATAATTCTCCCAAGTACGAATCTTTAACTATCTACCAACTTGCCCCGTTCTTTGTGACGGATGTGTGAAATTGGCGGGTGTTGGCAGTCAAAGCCTATTTTCACCCACCCGATTCCAGCCCAAAAGCGGCGTTGGTGTCTTGGCCCAGCAAACTAACCATCTCTGGCAAAGCCGCCTGAAGTGAGGCCTTCAGAGTGTGTGGCGGGTTGATGACGAACATGCCGCTGGCGGGCAGGCCGGGCCGCTGGGTTTCCCCGTTGGCGTCAGAAGTGATCTTGCTGGATTTGACGGTGAGCGACGCGTTCAGCCAGCTTTTGCCTGCTTTGTTGGCCAAGGTACGTAGTTTGCGTGGCAGGTCGTGCGCTTCTGGCCGAGGAATCAGGGGGTACCACACCAGATAGGTGCCTGTCGCAAAGCGCTTGAGGGCGTCGGCCACCATGTCCGCAACGCGACCGTAGTCGCTTTTGAGTTCATAACTGGGGTCGCACAGCAGCATGGCGCGACGTGCCGGTGGCGGCAAAAACTTCTTGATGCCTTCAAAGCCATCTTCCCGCAGTACGGCAACCTGACGGCCTGCGTCCAGCTGGGCGATGTTGGCGGCTAGCGTCTTGGCATCGGTGGGGTGTAGCTCAAACAGCTTAAGCTTGTCCCGCTCGCGTAATAAGCGCTGAATCATGAAGGGCGAGCCGGGGTAGACCTTGTGACTGCCCTTGTTATTGAAGCTGGCGATCATCTCCAGGTAGCCCAGCAGCGCGGCAGACTTGATGGTGGGCGCGACCTCGGGTGCCTGCAGGCGCTTGATGCCTTGGGCAGCTTCGCCACTGGTCTCCGCATAATCGCCGTCTAGCCGGTACAGTCCGGCACCTGCATGGGTATCGAGCACTGTCAGTACCGTGTCCTTCTCAATCAGGTATTGAAGCGTGGCGACCAGGACCGTGTGCTTGAGCACATCTGCATGGTTGCCGGCGTGAAAAGCGTGGCGGTAACTGAACATCTTCAAATGGTAACCCGAAGTGTTCACTCTTTCGTATAATCGCGGGCTTCGCAGCGCTTTTGTGACTCCGCGGCGAAGATGCTGGGTGTCAAACCCAACGGCAAAACCCACCTAAGAGATTCCCTTCAGAGGAAAACCGACCGTGGAAAAGAGTCGCAAGGATTCCAACCCCTTAGGTTGGGCAAACCCTCTCAAAGAGAAAACTCATGACCAAAACGTTCAGCGCAAAACCCGCTGACGTGACGCACGAGTGGTTTGTGATTGACGCGACCGACAAGGTCCTCGGACGAGTAGCCAGCGAAGTTGCTCTCCGT
>JBJOJH010000069.1:0-3522 GCA_046046715.1 Pseudomonadota bacterium
TTGGTGGACAACCTGCAGCGGCAAATTGCCCCTTTTGGCGCAACTTTCCACCTGGGGCAGGAAGTCACGGGCTTGGCTAAAAACCCCGATGGTCGCTTCCAGCTACACACGTCGGGCGGCAATTGCTTTTTAACCAGAACCGTCTTTATTGCAGCGGGCGTGGGTGCATTTTTGCCACGTACGTTGCAGGTGCCTGGTGTTGAGGCGCTCGTTGGTCAACAGCTTTTCTATCGTCCACCGCCATTAGTGCAACTGGCTGGGCAAGACATCGTCGTGCTGGGAGAAGGCAACGATGCTCTCGATTTGGTGATCAAACTTGCAGAAAGCGACCGCCAGCTACCGCGCTCCGTCACCCTTATGCACAGGCGCGATGCGTTCAAGGCTGACGACCATCTGGTCACCCGCATGCGGGAGTTGTGTGCAGAGGCTCGCATCAGGTTTGTGGCGGGCCAGGTGCTGGCCTTTGAACAAAGTGATTCGCATCTGACCGGGCTGAGCTACCTCGACACCGAGGCTGCTACCCGATTGATCAAGGCTGATGTGGTGGTCGCGCTTCTGGGTCTCAGTCCCAAGCTGGGTCCCATCAGCCAATGGGGCCTGGCACTGGAGCGCAAGCAGCTCCAAGTTTCAACCGCTGACTTCTCAACCAGCGAGCCCGGTATTTTTGCGGTGGGTGACATCAACACCTACCCTGGCAAGAAGAAGCTGATCTTGTGTGGATTCCACGAGTGCACCCTGGCCGCATTTGGGGCCTCGGCCTATCTAAATGCCGGCCAGGCCGCACCCTTGCAATACACCACCGCATCGCCCCGACTGCACAAACTATTGGGCGTGGGCCAGCGTTAATAACTTGCACCCAGCTGAGCTGGAATGCGGCCTGTTTAAGTCCAATGTCAAGGCTGAAGTTCAGAACACTTGACAGATCCGAGACCCAGCAAAATTGCTCTACAAAATGTAGTCCTTCAGAGGAGAAACACCCAATTTCTTCGCTATAATCTACGGATTGTTCCTCGATAGCTCAGTCGGTAGAGCGCCGGACTGTTAATCCGTAGGTCCCTGGTTCGAGCCCAGGTCGAGGAGCCATAATAAAACAATCCCTAGCTATGAAAGTAGCTAGGGATTTTGTTTTTGTGGCCTGACTTCTTGCCATTCA
This sequence comes from Pseudomonadota bacterium, assembly GCA_046046715.1. Classification (GTDB taxonomy): domain Bacteria; phylum Pseudomonadota; class Gammaproteobacteria; order Burkholderiales; family Burkholderiaceae_C; genus JBEEJZ01. The sequence continues at coordinate 1,154 of JBJOJH010000069.1, forward strand.
AAGGCATTGTGCTTCGGTGGATTTGGCGACCCTGGGCCGCCCCGAGCTGCTGATCACTATCTTTCGGGTTTCGGCTGCCCCTGCGGAGCGCGCACACACTGTGAAGGTGCCTGCCTGAAATGCACCTGAGGTGTATTCGGCAGCGCCGGTGGGCGTGTACGACACATAAGATTTGACAGGCGTGTTGCCTGCTAGGCGAATAGAGGATGAGAGCTCACCTTCGCGTGCCAGTACGAGCTCGTCGATATCGACGTCGCCATTGTTGTTGGCGTCATGGAAAACAATCCATCCTTGGCCCCAATCGCCACTTGGGGCGCACACCAGGCCATCAGCTGATTTGCACAGAACAGACCGCGAACCCCGTTTGATCGCCTCACTTCTGGCGAGCGTCAAGCCGGAAAACAGATTGCTGGTCGCCGAACTCACCTTGGCAGAATTACTTATGCCGACAAGTGCAGGCACAGCTGTGTTTTGAAGAATCATCAAAACCAGCAAGACCACCAGCACTTCTACCAAGGTGAAGCCTGAATTTCTTGAACGACGTGCCACGCATACCCCTGAACACCTATCTTGGCGCTAAGGGGTGAAATTTACTATTGGTCTAGGTTAAACAATATCCCCCAAACGGGGGATCCACATTCACAACAGCCGTCAGGATGCCGGCCTAATCTGCCTGCTGGATTGCGTTCAGGTGCACACGCCGGTGGTCGTTTTTGTGATGGTTGCCCGGCCAGTGGCACTGACTGTGATCGTCCGCTCCTGCGAGCCCGCAGAAGGGGTGGATTTGCACAGTACCAGCACAGCCGTCGTAGCACCGGCGCCAGAGGGCTGGAAGGTGATAGAAGTCACGGCCGTGCCCGAGCTTTTCAACAAATAACCGGTGTTCAAGGACGCGCGGCTGTGAATCACCTGGCTTGCGCTGTCCAGAACCAACCATCCTTGCTGCCAGCCTCCGGTACCACAGGAACTTGCGCTTCCAGCCACACACAGCGTGACCGTCGTGTTGCGCTTGATAGCCTCATTGCGGGCCAGCTGCACCGCGGACGCGAAGTCATTGGACATCGATGTCAGCCTGCTGCTCAACATTACAGATTCAAAAGCTGGCACAGCCACAGACGCCAGAATGGCGATGATGGCTACAGTCACCATCAGTTCGACCAGCGTCACGCCCTTACAAAAGTGTTTTGCCATGGCGCTTGAAGGCCGGGTGCAGGCTGAGAGGCATCGTGTTCCAGTTCGGGATAGGTTCATTTTTGAACATTCCAATACACGCGCTTGCTGGGCTGCGCCCCTCCTGAAGAAAACGTTGGAGGTTGCTTGGTCTGCAAGGCAGAAGCTGCCGATCCGCCAATCACAAAAATCACCGTCTTGCCATCGTCCAGTGTGACCTTGCCCGCAACGGGGGATGGCGACAAGCCGCCGGCTGGCAGCGTCTCATAGCGATTCGCGGTACCGTTCTTGGTAGCGGCATTGGTATAGGCAATGTTGTACACCCGGGCTGTACCCAGGTTGGCGCTACAGCTGTCCACGGCAACACTGGAAGGCCGGGACGTGCTGAAGGTAACCGTGCCCAGTACGGTGATGGCGGTAGTCACAACCTGTTCGCTGCTGGCCAAGCCCAGATACCAGCCCTTTTTGGTCGCCAGGTCAGCACTGCTGGGGTTGGTATTGGTCGTGATGGCTAGCAGGGAATTCAGACAGATCACCCCCGTACCACCACAATTGCCAGATTCTGAGGACAGCCAAGATGCATCTGAGGGCTTGTCCTTGATCATGAAAAAATAGTTGCTCACAGCAGCCGCGTTGGTAGATGACGACGTGGGCTTTTCACGATCACCAGACCCCAGTAGCACCGTATAAATGCCGTTTTCCTCCACCACGTCGGGTGCGAACATGAATTTGCGCCTTGGGGCACAAGTTGTAACCGTAGAGCAGCCAACCGACGCCACCTTGGTGATGGTCCAACTGGCAGGCGCGGCTGTTCCGATCGTGATGCGGTAGACGTTGCCCCCCAGGTCGGCGGCATAGGCGTACTTGGCCAAACCATCGCTGCCTTTGGCAACCACCACATCGCCCACCACCCCACGATCGGTATTCAGTGTGGCAAGCCGTGTACCGGCATCTGCATCGACCACGTAGATTCGATTTCCCTTGGGGGAACTACAAACCGAGGTGCTGTTGGTGTCGGCATCTTCACAGCTGTCATAGCCGCCGCCAAACATCAGCATGGGCTTGCTCCCAGAGTCATAGCCGGATGCCTTCAGAGAAACCGCTCCCGACCAGGTTTGTCCCAGCTGGTCAAAGCCCGAGGTACAACCGGTGTCGTTCGCCAGATTAGGGCAGCCGATCTTCCATTTCAGTGTCGGGCT
>JBJOJH010000070.1:0-4557 GCA_046046715.1 Pseudomonadota bacterium
CAAGCGCCGTATGGCATAGCCCCGGCACGGTCATCGATCAAAGTTACGAGGCTCTGGAGGAAATCGCCCGCCATCAAGGCGATGTCGGGCCTCAGCCAGGGTCGCATCCGGGTGTACAGGAGCCCATCCTGCTGACGCAGCCGCCGGCAGATGTGCTGAGTGCTAGCGGTGCGGAAACGGTGCCCGTGCTGGCGCAGATCGCGGGTCGTGAGGTGGTGCTGGTTCATCCTTGGGCCATCGGAATGGGGTTGACCCCGCCGGATGACCAGGCCGCTCGGGAAACTCTGGGCCCCCAACGCCCGTTGCGTCTGGGCTTCATTCACAACCCGGCGCACACAGCCTGGCCTTGGTCGAACCGCCGCTGGTCCTTTGTGCTCCAGGCCATGGCGCAGACTTGCGATGTGTTGTGGGCGGGAGACGTTCGCCAGCTGGATCTGCGTGCCGCCAAGTCTGTACACATGGCGCCGGTGTTGCAACCCGGCTACCGAGACATGGCTCAGACCATGGCCTTCCCGCCGGGCGGGTGTCTGCCGCTGGAAGATGCCCCCTTGTTTGCCGAGCCCCGTATGTTCTGTAGCTCCTTCAGCCGCTACTACGCGGCAGTGCGCAAGCGTGCGGGCTCTTTTGATACCCTCTGCGCCTTGCCTCGTCAGGAGACCCTGTTTTGAATTCTGCCCCTAGCCCTGCTCCCACCCCCGCCGGTAAGTCCCAAGCCAGCCACGCTTCGGCTTCAATCCACACCCGTTCGGAGCCACCTTTGTGGGCCTTGCGACTTGGTTATGCCGGTCTGGCACCTTTTGTGATCGGGGCCTTGACGGTCTGGTTGGTCAGCCACGACCTCACGCCTTTTGCCATGCTGGGCCTGGCTGCCTATGCCGCTGTCATCGCCAGCTTTTTGGGGGGCATCTACTGGGGCCTGGCCATGCGCGACGGTCAGGCCTCGCCGCTGTTTCCTTTTGTCTGGGGCGTGGTCCCCAGTCTGGTGGCGGCGGTGGCGGTGATCATGCCCCCGTGGGCGGGGCTGGTCGTGTTGGGCTTCTTGCTGATTGCGTGCTACCTGGTCGATCGCAAGCAGTACCGGCTGTTCCACATGAACGGTTGGCTCACGCTGAGGTTTCGCTTGACGATCGTGGCCAGCCTGTGCTGCTTTCTGGGGGCGTCGGGGGTCTGACAGCCCGACTGTTCTCAGTCGCCGACCAGGCTCAGCAGAGTAGGGCCGGGCGAGACCTCCGGCAGGCTGGGCGGGTGCCAGCTCAAACCTTCTTCACGCGCCCATTGCTTCAGTCTCCCGTCCGCCATCACTTGGGCCAACACCTTGTTCGTGCCCTGGAGCAGATTAGCCGGCGCCGTGGCCAAAGTGACAAATCCCAGGTTCACGCCGATGGGTCGCTGGTAGGCGGCCAGGGTCAGGTCGCTGACGGGGGCTTGCAGGCGATGAGCGTCAAAGGCCTCGGTCGGCAAAATCAGGGCGTCGATGCGCCCGCTTTCCAGCGCAGACCAGGCGCTCTCGCGTTGTGACAAGCTCACCATACCGCCACGCAGGGCTCCGTTGCGATACAGGCTGACCAGGGTGCCCGCCAGGGTGCCGGTCACCGCCCCCACCTTGCGGCCTTGCAGATCCAGCAGGCCAGACACGGGGGGCTGACCTGCACGCAGCACGACGCCGAGCGTGGCTGCCTGATAGGCCTTGCTGGCCACCAGCTCACCCAAAGGCACGAAGGGGCGTTCGCGTTTGCGCTTGGCGCCCGGGTAGTCTGGCGTGCGGGCTGAAGGCCGACTGGCCGGCCCCAGGTCAGACTGCAGTAGTGGAAAACCGCTGACCAGATCACACACCCCTGCGGACAGCAGGGCGTTGACCTCTTGCGTGAGGGTGGATTCTTTCTCGAATTCGGTCTCAAACGGCACGATGGTGAGTGGCCTGCCCAGTTCGGCTGCCACCGCTTCGGCTAGCCGCACATCCAGGCCACTGGCCTTGCCTTTGACCACGCGCGACTGTGGCGGGCTGTCTTCGCTGACGCACACCTTCAGCGGCTCTGCAGCCACCAGGCTGCACCCCGCCATGAGCAGGGCCCAGGCGCTCAAGCGTTGGCGCCATGGGGTTAGCAAAGTAGAACGTCGCATGGGTTCAGGGCTCCTTGCCGCCACGAGAGCCGACGTAGGCCCACAACTTGCGGATTTCTTCAGAAGTCAAAGCCTCCTTGAACGAGGGCATATTGGCTTTGCCGTTCGTCACTGACTGAACAAAACGCTCGGGCTGATCGACCGGAAAGCGCCGCAGGTCATAGGTGGTGGTGCCCGAGTTGACCATGTTGCGCCCGTGGCATTGCGCACAGGTGCGGTGAAACAGCGTGTTTCCCTGGTTGATCTCGTCCATCACGAAGCGCGGCGCGTCCTGCGCGTGTGCAGCCCCGGTCAGGGCTGCACAGCACGCCAGTAGCAAGCTGGCACGCATCATCAGTTGAGACCGAAGGTCCAGACCGAGCCGCCCGCGGGCACGTTGCCCATGCGCTCGTCACCCAACAGCGCCCACACGCCCCCTGCACCCGACAGCACGGTCACGTACTGCTTGCCTTTGTGCTCCCAGGTGATGGGCAGACCAATGATGCCGGAGCTGGTCTGGAACTGCCACAGCTTCTTGCCGGTGTTGGCGTCCACCGCAATGAACTCGCCTGTGGCTGCGCCCGTAAAGACCAGATCACCAGCCGTCGACAAGGTGCCCGCCATGCTGGGCTGACCTGGCCAGGCCAGCTGCCACTTGCTCTTGCCCGTCATGGGGTCGATGGCGCTCAGGTAGCCGTGGGGTTGGTCCTTGGGCATGGTCACGCCGCGGAAGTTGACGCCCAGATACCACTCGCCTTTTTTGTACTCGGGCTTGACCAGCTGGTAGGGCCAGCTGACGTTGAGCGTATTCGCGTAAGCCAGGCCGGTGGCCGGGTTCCAGGACATGGGGCTCCAGTTTTTACCGCCCAGAACTGATGGGAAGACCTCCAGGTCCGCGCCAGCGCGGATACGCTTGGACACATCAGACTCCACTGGTCGGCCGGTGGCCATGTCGATCTTGTCGGCCCAGTTGACCTTGACGTAGGGGTTGGCTGCCAGCAGCTTGCCGTTAGCGCGGTCCAGCACGTAGAAGAAGCCGTTGCGGTTGGCCTGAGCCAGCACCTTGCGGTCCTTGCCGTCGATCTTCATGTCCACCAGCATGCCGACTTCGGTGGCGTCGTAGTCATACAAATCGTTGGGGCTGAACTGGTAGTGCCAGACCATCTCGCCTGTCTTGGGTCGGAAGGCCAGCACCGAGGCGATGTACAGGTTGTCTCCCTTGCGCGCCTCCGCATTCCAGGGGCCGCCATTACCGGTGCCCCAGTACACCAGGTCCAGGTCCGGGTCGTAGGCGCCAGTCAGCCAGGTGGGCGCGCCGCCCTTCATTGCGGTGTCGCCAGGCCAGGTGTCGCCGCCCTTCTCACCAGGGGCGGCGGTGGTGTAGATACGCCAGAGTTGCTTGCCGGTGGCTGGGTCCCAGCCGTCAATGAAGCCACGGGTTCCGTATTCGCCACCGGCGATGCCGGTCATCACCACGCCATTGGCGATCAGGGGGGCTGCAGTCATGGCCTGGCCGTCCAGGTAGTTGGCGGCCTTGCTCTTCCAGAGTTGCTTGCCGGTTTTGGCGTCCAGGGCCATCACATGGGCGTCCAGCGTGGTGCGGTAAATCTTGCCGTCCATGATGGCCGCGCCCCGGTTCAGAATGCCGCAGCAGGCCATCTTGAACACATCTTGCGGTAGCTCGATTTCGTGCTTCCAGAGTTGTTTGCCTGAGATGGGGTCCAGCGCGATGGTGGTGTTGTGGGTAGTGACGTACATCACGCCGTCATGCACGATGGGCTGGGCTTCCTGGCCCTGTGGGTTGTTCAGGCTGTAGGCCCAGGTGGGTTGCAGCTTGCTCACGTTGCCTGCGTTGATTTGCTTGAGCGGGCTGTAGCGTTGGTTGTTGTAGCCCATGCCGTAGGTAAGCACATCGCCGGGCGTTGCAGCATCTTGCTTGAGTGCATCGATGCCCTGGGCCTGTGCACCAGAGAAAAGGGCTGCGGCAATCAAGCCGCCCACAAACCTGTAATTCTTGGCCATGAACTGTCTCCTGTCCTGATGTTTGTTGCGTCTACGCGCCCCTGCACAAACACGTGCAAGGAGCCACATCATGGCCGTGGAACGGCGGATTTGCACCTGCGGGAATACCCTAGGTAATAACTGTTCCACCATAGAACAATTCCACATAAAAATGACGGTTAAATCGCACGTCACCCGTATTTACCCTGTGTACGGCGGGCATCTGGCCTGCCAAACTTCGGGGCTTGGATTTGTGTTAGTGACGAAAAATAACCATGGCCCTGCGCTCGACCCATCACCTGTCAACCTCCCTACCCACACAGTTGTTTCCCAGCACCCGCCTGCAACGCATCGAGCAAGCTCGCGATCAGTTTTTTGAGCACGGTGTGAGGCCCACAGGCCTGGTCGGCGAGGTCGTGATCCAGTCCTGGATGCGGTGTACATCGGTTCGGCAGG
>JBJOJH010000071.1:0-3008 GCA_046046715.1 Pseudomonadota bacterium
ATTGGCGATCGTCACTTCGCGCTGGCGGTCTGCATCTGCGCGAATTTTTTCGCCTTCGGCCGCACCCGTAGAACGCAACTCATTGGCCACGCGCTTGCGTTCAGCCTCCATACGCCGGTACACCGACTCGGTAATGGCCTCTACATAGTCCGCCCGCGTGATGCGCACATCCACCACATCCACGCCCCAGGGTTTGGCACCACGCACCTTGTCCAGCACCTCGGCCTTGACATCGGCCATCAGGACTTCACGCTTGGTGGCCAGCACCTCTTTCACCGTGCGCCGATTGATTTCTTCCTGAAACGCATTGCGGACCACACGGTTGAGCTGACTGGCGCCAGCAGACTCATCAAGACCCACGTTACGGATGTACTGTGATGGGTCGGTAATGCGCCAGCGCACATACCAGTCGATGACCACGCGCTGCTTCTCAGCCGTCAACATGGGTTCGGTGTCCACGCTGTCCAATGTCAGCAAGCGCTTGTCGATGTAAGACACATTTTGAAAAGGCGGCGGCAACTTGATGTTGAGGCCAGGCTCAGTGATCACTTCCTTGATCTGGCCCAGCGCGTAGACCACCCCAAACTGACGTTGATCCACGACAAACAACATGGAACTGGCCAAGGCCAGCACCACCAGCAACGAAGAAAAAATAAAACCAATGCGGTTCATGGCGAATTCCTATCGGGAGTCACGTTCACGCGAACGCGAGGCATCGCGGCTGCGCATATCGTTGGACAAAGTACTGGCCGGGGCGGAGGGAGTGCCATTCGCAGGAGCCGGCTGTGTAGATGCGGAGGCATCCGGCCCACTTGGGGCGGGCAGGCCCGACTGCATGATCTTGTCCAGCGGCAAATACAGCATGTTGCTGCCCTGACGAGACTCCACCAGCACCTTGGTCACGTTACCGTAAATTTGCTGCATGGTGTCCAGATACATGCGGTCACGCGTGACCTGCGGTGCCTTCTGGTATTCGGCCAGCACCGAGCGGAAGCGCTGAGCATCACCCTGGGCTTGGGCCACGATGCGCTCCTTGTAAGCATCGGCCTCTTCTTTCAGCCGGGAGGCGGAGCCCACCGCACGGGGCACCACATCATTGGCATAGGCCTGGGCCTCGTTCTTGGCACGTTCGCGCTCTTGACCAGCTTTGAGCACATCGTCAAAGGCCGCCTGCACCTGCTCGGGCGGGCGCACGCCACCCTGCTGCAGGTTGATACCGACCACTTCGATACCGACCTTGTAACGGTCCAGAATACTTTGCATCAGGTCACGCACCCGGATCCCGATCTGGTCGCGCTCCTCGGCCAGTGCCGAATCCATACGCATCTTGCCCACCACCTCGCGCACGGCGGTTTCTGCGGCCTGCACGACGGCATCGCCCGGATTCTTGCTTTCAAACAGGTAGGCACGTGCATCGCTCAGACGGTACTGGACGGCAAACTTGATTTCAACAATGTTCTCGTCTTCGGTCAGCATGGCAGATTCACGCAGGCCTGTCGACTTGATGACGGAATCGCGCCCCACGTCCACTGAACGGATCTGGGTCACGAAAATCAATTCGTGGCGCTGAATGGGATAAGGCAAACGCCAGTTGAAACCGGCACCCACGGTCGACTTGTACTTGCCGAACTGCGTGATCACGGCCTGCTGGCCTTCCTGCACGATGAAGAAACCGGTGCCCAGCCAGATCAGCACAACAACGGCAGCGATCAGGCCCGCGCCGATTCCGGCACTTTTCATATCAGGCTGAAAACCGCCCCCGCCAGTTCCACCGCTGCCACCGCGGCGACCAGGTCCGGCCGAACCAAACAAACCACCTAGCTTGCGGTTGAAATCGCGCCAGAGCTCATCCAGATCCGGGGGACCGGAAGGCCCAGGTCGTCCCGATCCGCGTTCAGGCTGACCGGTAGAGGGACGCTGTTGTGGCGGCGTGTTATCGGGCTCGGCGGGGCCGGCCTTCTTGTCGTCGGCAGGCGCATCATCGCCTCGGCCCCAACGTGGGTCGTTCAGGTTAAACATGCCTCGCACCAACTTGGGAACGGCTTCTAACCCCAAGGCGGGTATTGAAAATTTCATCACATCTTCTCTTGGACTAGGTGGGACGGGATTGTGCCCAATCAGGGGGCATCCTCATGTTCTTCGGGGAAATGATCGACGACCGACTTGACCGGCTCTTTGTCCCGATTCAATTCGATGGCCATTTGCTGACGCAGGGCCGGCAAGCCTTCGCCCTTTCGAGCACTCACAAACAAACGGGTGGTTGGCACACCGTCGAGGTCATAGACATCGACCATCTGCAGCGGCCAGCGATCACGCTCGAGTGCGTCCAGCTTGTTGAAGACCAGCAATTGGGGAATGTCGCCGGCGCCAATTTCTGCCAGCACCCGCTGAACCTCGGCCAGTTGCTCGGGGAACGCAGGGTTGGCTGCGTCAACCACGTGCAGCAAGAGGTCAGCATCAACCGCCTCCTGCAAGGTGGCCTGAAAAGCGTCGATCAGACCGTGCGGCAAATCGCGTATGAAACCCACCGTGTCTGACAACGACACACTGCGGCCTGCCTCACCCAGGTACAACTGGCGAGTGGTGGTGTCCAGCGTGGCAAACAGCTGATCCGCCGCATATGCCCGCGCCTTGACCAAGGCGTTGAACAGGGTGGACTTACCCGCATTGGTATAGCCCACCAATGAAATATTGAAAGTGCCGTGCCGCTCGCGCTGACGGCGCTGTGTCTGGCGCTGGCGCTTGACCTTGACCAGACGCTCACGGGTTCGCTTGATGGTTTCACCGATCATGCGGCGATCCAGCTCGATCTGGGTTTCGCCGGGGCCACCGCGCATACCGATACCGCCACTCTGGCGCTCCAGGTGTGACCATCGGCGCACCAGTCGGGTACTGAGGTACTGCAGCCGGGCCAACTCTACCAGCAACTTGCCGTCATGGCTGCGCGCGCGCTGGGCAAAAATCTCCAGAATCAGCAAGGTGCTGTCATTGACCGGCATCTCCAGATG
>JBJOJH010000072.1:0-3181 GCA_046046715.1 Pseudomonadota bacterium
GACATTCTGGATGCTGCCCTGCTGCGCCCTGGTCGTTTCGATCGCCAGGTGTATGTAACCCTGCCTGATATTCGTGGCCGCGAACAGATTCTTGCTGTGCACATGCGCAAGGTGCCTGCGGGCACCGATGTCAACCCCGCCATCATTGCCCGCGGCACACCTGGTATGTCGGGGGCCGACCTGGCCAATTTGTGTAACGAGGCCGCCCTGATGGCAGCTCGCCGCAATGCTCGCGTGGTCGAGATGCAGGACTTCGAGAAGGCCAAGGACAAGATCCTGATGGGCCCGGAACGCAAGAGCATGGTCATGCCTGAGACCGAGCGCAAAAACACGGCTTACCACGAGTCGGGTCACGCCTTGATCGGCAAGCTTTTGCCCAAGTGCGACCCCGTGCACAAGGTCACCATCATTCCGCGTGGACGTGCCTTGGGCGTCACCATGAGCCTGCCTGCGCAGGACCGCTACAGCTACGACAAGGAGTTCATGCTCAATCAGATCAGCATGCTCTTTGGCGGACGAATTGCGGAAGAGGTGTTCATGAATCAGATGACCACTGGCGCCTCTAACGATTTCGAACGGGCCACCCAAATCGCCCGTGACATGGTGATGCGCTACGGCATGACCGAAGCTCTGGGGCCCATGGTGTACTCGGAAAACGAGGGTGAGGTGTTCCTGGGCCGCTCGGTGACCAAGACGACCAACATGAGCGAGCAAACCATGCAGAAGGTCGATGCCGAAGTTCGTAGCATCATCGACCAGCAATATGCCCTGGCCCGCAAGCTGATTGAGGACAATAGCGACAAGATGCACGCCATGGCCAAGGCCTTGCTCGAATGGGAAACCATCGACAGTGAGCAGCTCGATGACATCATGGCCGGGCGTGAGCCGCGTGCCCACAAGGATTGGACACCCCGCACGCCCCCGTCGGGCAGTGACGGCAGTGGTGGCGCTCCTGCCGTCAAGCCGGAGGCGGCAGCCAGCGCAGCTTGAGTCCTGCGTCCTTCCTGCAAACGGGGCCTTGTGCCCCGTTTTTACGTGGGTCGCCAACGCTTGCACCCTAAATGATCACTCCCATGACCTCGTCCATTTGGCAAACCAGTCGCTTTCAAATTGATCTTTCCAAGCCCCGGGTGATGGGCATCGTGAATGTCACCCCCGATTCCTTTTCGGACGGCGGTCAGAACGCAGGCATACGCGCCGCACTTGAGCATTGCGAGCGACTCATCAGTGAGGGAGCAGACATCCTTGATATTGGCGGTGAGTCCACCCGGCCCGGTGCCATCCCTGTGCCTCAGGAGCAAGAGCTCGCCCGCGTGCTGCCGGTGCTGGCAGAGGCCGTGAAGTTGGGGGTTCCCATTTCGGTCGACACCTACAAGCCCGCCGTGATGCGTGCCGTATTGGACCTGGGGGCAGACATCATCAACGACATTTGGGCCTTGCGCTGGCAAACGCCGGGCGATGGTGCTGGTAGTGAGCCCTCGGCTCAAGAGGTGGTCGCGGCGCATCCACGCTGTGGTGTTGTGCTCATGCACATGCAAGGTGAGCCCAGGTCCATGCAGATCCATCCCATGCAGGGTGATGTGCTCCCTGCCGTTGCCAGCTTCCTGGAGCATGCAGCGCAGTCCTTATGTCATGCAGGAGTTCAGGCAGAACGCATCGCTCTGGATCCCGGCATCGGTTTTGGCAAGACCGTGCAACAAAACTTCTCCTTGCTGGCGCGTCAGGCAGAACTCTTGACCCTGGGTTACCCCTTGCTGGCAGGCTGGTCGCGCAAGTCATCTTTGGCTGCCGTGGCAGTCAAGGCGCTGTCAGATCTCGCCACACTGGATGTGCAAGCCCGTAGAGTGCCCAGTGTGGTGGCAGCGACCCTTGCGGTCGAGCGCGGCGCTCGCGTGGTGCGGGTGCACGACGTCTTGCAGACCGTGCAGGCCCTGCAAGTTTTGCAGGCCATGAATGCATCGACAATATCTGCCGTTTGAAACTATAAAAATCGGCTTCAAGGGAATTAACGACATGAGCAGAACTTACTTCGGCACCGACGGCATACGTGGCACGGTTGGCCAGGCACCTATCACCCCTGATTTCGTCTTGCGACTGGCCCACGCAGTGGGCCGGGTGCTCAAGCGCACCGAGGCTCGCCCCACGGTGCTGATCGGCAAGGACACACGCATATCGGGTTACATGCTGGAGAGTGCACTGGAGAGCGGCTTCAACTCCGCGGGTGTGGATGTGGTATTGCTGGGTCCTTTGCCCACCCCCGGTGTGGCTTACCTCACCCGGGCGCAGCGTGCCTCACTGGGTGTGGTCATCAGTGCCAGTCACAACCCGTTTGCTGACAATGGCATCAAATTCTTCAGCGCGCAGGGTAGCAAGTTGCCCGATGCCTGGGAGGCCGATGTAGAGGCTGCGCTGCTGGAGTCACCGGTGTGGGCCGATTCGGCAGCCTTGGGTAAAACCCGCCGTCTGGACGATGCCGCCGGTCGATATATCGAATTTTGCAAGAGCACCTTCCCCAATGATTTGAGCCTGCACGGCAAAAAGGTGGTGGTCGATGCTGCCCACGGTGCGGCGTACCACATCGCCCCCAAGGTCTTTCATGAACTCGGTGCCGAGGTCATCGCGATCGGTTGCTCCCCGGATGGACTCAACATCAATCATCACGTGGGTGCGACCCATCCCCAGGCCCTGGTTGATGCCGTGTTGGCCAGTGGTGCTGACATGGGGGTGGCCCTGGATGGTGACGCCGACCGACTGCAATTGGTCGACGCTCAAGGCCGCTTGTTCAATGGTGACGAGCTGCTGTACCTCATGGCGATGGACCGACTCGAACGTGGTGAGCCTGTGGCCGGCGTGGTCGGCACGCTCATGACCAATCTGGCCGTGGAGGTCGCCCTGAAAGCACGGGGTGTCCAGTTTGTACGCGCTAAGGTGGGCGACCGTTACGTGCTCGAAGAGCTGGAACGCCATCAGTGGATTTTGGGCGGCGAGGGCTCCGGGCACTTGCTGGCGCTGGACAAGCACACTACCGGTGACGGCCTTATCTCTGCGCTGCAAATCATGCAGGCGCTGCAGCGCAGTGGCAAAACCATGGCGCAGTTGCTGGCTCAGGTCACCCTGTTTCCCCAGACCTTGATCAATGTTCGCCTGCAAGCCGGACAAGATTGGCGCTCGGCGCCCAAAC
>JBJOJH010000073.1:0-3022 GCA_046046715.1 Pseudomonadota bacterium
GGCAAGAGAAAGACGCTGGGTTGACGCCTGCAGGCACATTGCCAAACCACTGGGTTTCTCCATTGGGCGCGACCATGCTTGCCACAACCGGCCCTTGCAGATCGGCATTGCCATAAAACTCAAGTGCCATGGTGCCCGGGCAGACTGGCACGTAGCGGTGCAGGTCAGCACCCGGGTGGTGGGTGAAGACCGCGTCAGGCCACTGCGCTCGCAGAGCGTCCAGGGGGGCTACGCGGTAGTGCGCGTTGACGTTGGCGCTGCCACCGCCCATGATTTGTGGCACCACGGCGGGCCAGCCAATGAGTGCAACCTTGGTGCCCGTTTTCTTAGCAAGTGGCAGGGTGTGTTTATCGTTTTTGAGCAGCACAGCGCCTTGGGCGCCCAGCTCACGAATCAGTGCGCGGTGGGCGTGCAGGTCGTCAGCGCGCTCTGCGGGAATGACGGGGTCCTTGAAGCTGCCCACGCGTTCCATCAGTTCCAGAACCCGACGCGCGCAGGAACGTACGGCCTCGGCTGGCAATTTGCCGTCTTGCACCGCCTGCACCAGTTTGGCGCCGCGCTCGCGGCTGGGGCCGGGCATTTCCAGATCGGTGCCGGCCGCCACGCCCTGCACCGTGTCGTGGTTGGCAAACCAGTCGGTCATGACCAGGCCGTCAAAACCCCATTCCTTGCGCAGAATGTCGGTAACCAGCCTGCGGTGGTCACTGGCGAAGGTGCCGTCCAGCCGGTTGTAGGCCGTCATCACCGCCCAGACATTGGCTTCTTTGACGGCGCGCTCGAAGGGCAACAGGTATAGCTCCCGCAGGGCGCGCTCGGGGATGTCCGAGCTCATGCTCATGCGCTGGTATTCGCTCTCGTTGCCCGCAAAGTGCTTGATGGTGGCCGCCACGCCAGTGCTCTGCACCCCCCGGACATAGGCCACGGCCAGCTCGGACGACAGCCACGGGTCTTCGGAGTGGCACTCGAAATTGCGTCCGTTCAGCACCGTGCGGTGCAGGTTGACGGTGGGGGCCAGCAGCACCCGCGCGCCTTTGAGCTTGGCTTCCACACCCAGGGCTGCACCGGTTTTTTCGATCAAGCCAGCGTTCCAGGTGGAGGCCAGGGCAATGCCCACCGGGAAGCAGGCGGTGCTGGGGCCATCCTTGAAGATGCCGCCGCGTGCGCCGTTGGGGCCGTCGGTCACTTTGACGGCGGGCACATTCAAGCGGGGCACGGGCACAGTGGTCCAGAAGTCGGCGCCCGACAGCAAGGAGACCTGCTCTTGCAGGGTCATCTCGTCAAGCAGTTTTTCAATGGTTGGATGAGTCATGGTGAGTCGAGTTCAAAGAGGGTTCAAAGGATCTGCGCGGGGCTCAATCCAGGCCGGTCCAGGCGGCATTGGCCCGGCCGCTGCGCAGCACCGCATCCACAAAACGCATGCTGCGCACGCCGTCGTCCAGGGCAGGAATGCGCGCAGCCGTGCTGCGGCCCGCCTGGGCGTCGCGCACATCCTCGGCAAAGTCACGGTATATCTGGGCGAAAGCCTCCAGGTAGCCTTCCGGGTGTCCACTTGGTGTGCGGGTGGCCGCCGCAGCAACAGCCGGCAAATGGGCCATGCCGCGGGTCAGGCGCTGGGCGGGCTGGCCGGCGGGCTGGAACATCAGCTCGTTGGGCTGCTCCTGGTCCCAGTGCAGTGCGGCGCGGGTGCCGTAGATGCGCAAGCGCAGATGGTTTTCTTCGCCACACGCCACCTGGCTGGCCCACAGCAGGCCGCGGGCGCCGTTGCCATAGCGCAGCTGCACCTGCACATGGTCATCGACCCGGCGCCCTGGAACAAAGGTGCTGACATCGGCGCTGATTTCGCTGGGCGCCATGCCACTCACAAACTCGGCCAGCTGGGCCGCATGCGTGCCGATGTCGCCCAGACAACCGGCGGGGCCGGCCTGAGCCGGGTCGGTGCGCCAGCTGGCCTGCTTCTGGCCACTGTCTTCCAGTGCGTTGGCTAGCCAGTCCTGTGCGTACTCCACCTGCACGATACGTATGTCGCCGAGTTGGCCTTCTGCCACCATGGCGCGGGCTGCCCGCATCAGGGGGTAGGCGCTGTAGTTGTGCGTGATGCCAAAGCGTATGCCCCGCGCCGCCACGCGCTGGCGCAGGTCAAGCGCATCGGCCAGGGTGGTGGTGACGGGCTTGTCGCAAATCACATGGATGCCGGCGTCGATGAAGGAGCAGGCTACCGGGTAGTGCAGGTGATTGGGCGTGACGATGGCCACTACCTCGATGCCATCGGGGTGCTGGCTTTCGGCATGCGCCATGCCGTGGTAGTCGCTGTAGCAGCGATCAGGTGCCAGCCCCAGTTCGACCCCGCTGGCCTGGGCCCGTGCCGGATCCGACGAGAGGGCGCCAGCCACCAGGGTGTATTGGCCGTCCAGCCGGGCCGCCATCCGGTGGACCCCACCAATGAAAGCGCCTTGGCCACCCCCCACCATGCCAAGTCGCAGGGGGCGTCGGGCTGTCGGGTTCATGTGTTTAGCCCGAGCATGGCCCGGTTGGCTGCGTCGTCCGTGTTGCTGGCCGCAAAATCGTCAAAGGCCCGCTCTGCCACGCGGATGAGGTGGTCGCTGATGAATGGCGCACCTTCGGCTGCCCCCTGTTCAGGGTGTTTGATGCAGCATTCCCACTCCAGCACCGCCCAGCCCTGGTAGCCATATTGCGTGAGCTTGCTGAAGATAGCCCGAAAGTCCACTTGTCCGTCTCCCAGGGACCTGAAGCGCCCGGCACGTTCCTTCCAACTCTGAAAGCCGCCGTACACGCCCATGCGGCCATTTGACCGGAATTCGGCGTCCTTGACGTGAAAGGCCTTGATCCGTTCGTGATAACAATCGATGTATGCCAGATAGTCGAGCTGCTGCAACACAAAGTGACTGGGGTCATACAGCAGATTGGCGCGTGGATGGTTATTCACCCGCTCCAAAAACATCTCGAAGCTGGCACCGTCGCACAGGTCTTCGCCGGGGTGCACCTCGTAACAGACGTCGACACC
>JBJOJH010000074.1:0-6355 GCA_046046715.1 Pseudomonadota bacterium
CAGGTGTGGCCTGCATGATCGGTTTTCAGCGCCGCTTTGACCCCACCTTCAACGAAGCCCGTAGCCGCATGGAGGCGGGCGTCATCGGTAACCCCGAAATGCTGATCGTCACCAGCCGCGACCCAGGCGCGCCTCCGGCCGACTACATCACGGCCTCGGGTGGCATCTTTCGCGACATGCTGATTCACGACTTCGACGTGTTCCGCTGGATTTTGTGCGCCGACGGTGACGAAGCCGAGTGGCTGAGCGCCACCGGCTCGGTGCTGACCGACCCTGCCATCGCCGCTCTGGGCGACGTGGACAGCACCGCCGTCACTATCCGCACCAAGCAGGGCCGCCTGTGCCAGATCAACACCAGCCGCCGTGCCGCTTACGGCTACGACCAGCGTTTTGAGGTCATGGGTTCCAAGGGCCTGCTGCAATGCGGCAATCACACCCCCACCGAGGTGGTGCAGTGGGACGCCAGCGGCATCAGCGGCGACAAACCCGAGAACTTCTTCTTGCAGCGCTACGCAGCCGCCTACCGCCTGGAAATCATGCACTTCTTCGAGTGCCTGCAAACCGGTGCTGCCTTCAAGACCAGCGTGGCAGACGGCGTGGCAGCGCAAAAGCTGGCCGATGCCGCAACCGAAAGCTGGAAGAGCGGACTAGCCATTCGTTTCTGAGTCCCCAAGCCCAAACCAGCCGAGGCCGCCTATGTCGACGCTCCACGCTCAAGGCCCCCTTCGTGTCGGTATTGCGGGTCTGGGCCGGATGGGCCAGAGACACGCCCAGGCGCTGGCATTTCAAACCCGCAATTGCAAGCTGGTCGCAGCCTGCAGTCCCCTTTCCTCCGAACAGGACTACGCGCGCCAGCAGCTGGGCGTGGAGCGCGTGCATGCCGACTTTGACAGCTTGATTGCAGAGGCCGACATCGACGCGGTGGTGCTGGTCACGCCCACCACCCTGCATGCCGACCAGACCATCGCTGCGCTCGAGGCCGGCAAGCACGTGTTTGTCGAAAAGCCACTGGCCCTGAACATCCCTGACTGCGAGCGGGTGATGGCTGTGGCGGCACAACACCCCGAACTGGTGACCATGGTGGGCTTTGTGCGACGTTTCGACGACAGCTACCGCAATGCCCAGGCCAGCATTGAAGCCGGCGAGATCGGTAAACCCTATCTGGTGCGTTCACAAACCTGCGATCAAAACGATCCGGATGGCTTCTTTGTGCGCTTTTCAGGCACATCGGGCGGCATCTTCATGGATTGCAGCGTGCATGACATCGACCTGGCACGCTGGATGCTGGGCCGACCCAAGGCCACGCGGGTGTTTGCCTCGGGGACCATTGCCATGCATCCTGGCCTGGCTGAGTTTGGCGACGTGGACAACGGCCTGGCCATCGTCGAATTCGAGGGCAGTGCGCGCGCGGTGTTCTACGCCTCACGCACCATGGCGCACGGCCACGAAACCAGTACTGAGATCATTGGCACCGAAGGCAAGCTGCTGGTGGGCGAGCATGCTGCCCGAGACAGAGTCGTGCGCAGTGACCGCTGGGGCGTGCGACACGATGTGCTGAAGGATTATTACGAACGCCTGCAGGGTGCATTTTCGGCCGAAATGACTGACTTCATTGCCGCCTGCCGGGGCGAGAAGGCGCTGACCCTGACCCTGAGCGACGCCTTGGAAGCCACCCGCATCGGGCTGGCGATCACCCGCTCTCTGCACAGCGGCATGCCCGAGGCGGTTTAAGCGACGGTGCTCAGGCGCGTCGAAAAAATCTCGTTGGCCTGACGACTGCGGGCGTCAATCCGCCCCAGCAAGGGGCGCACCGTGTCATCAAACACCAGGCCCAAACGCCGGCAGGCTGCGGCTGACAAGGTAGCCACGCGGCTCTCGTCCGGGCCCGCCAGCCCCAGGGCATTGCTCAACACCTCCCCCACATGTACCAACGCGACCAGTGGGCTGCTGGCTTTGGGGTCAGGTTCGCAATGACCTTCAATGGCGGCAGCAATATCGACCGGCAAGCCCCAATGGGCGGCAAGCCAGGCGCCCAAGGTTGCGTGGTCGGCGCCGAAGTAGCGACGCTCCATCACCTCATCGGCAACGCCCTGAGCCAGGGCATCGGACAGGCAGGCACGGTAGGCGTCGGCCTGAAAGCTGTACAGCCATAGCTGCCCGATGTCGTGCAGCAAGCCGGCGATCAGGGCAGTATCGGCCGACACACCGGAGTCCCCCAGATGCAGGGTGAGCTCATGGCAACACAGGCCCACCGACATGCAATGCGCCCAGAAGGTGGCGGGTGGGGAGTTGTGCCCCAGCGAATCCAGGAAAGCACCGACGCTGCTGACCAGCGTGATCTTGCGCACCCGGCTCATGCCGATGAGGGAGGTGGCGGTGTACAGATCGCTGACCACCGAGCCGCGACCAGCCGCAGCCATGTTGGCGGCGGAAATGACGCGCGCGGCAATCACGGGATCATGCTCCACGCAGTGCGCCAACACGCGCAAGCTGCCATCTGGGTCGTCCAGCGTGGCCAGGATGTCAGCGATGACACGCGGGAAACTGGGCAGCGTGGCACTGCGCTCGATCACCTCTTCACGTTTCAGGATGCAGGGGGTCATCAGGCAATTCTGTAGGCGATGACCTGCTCATACAACGCGGCTAGGTCCGGGGAGGAGAGGTCGGCCCCTTGAAAAATCTGGGCCACCTGTTGAACCATCCGCTCGGTGTCGGCTGCCATATCAGCGTCCGAGCGGAGGTCATCTTCGGCCACGGCAACGTATTCGGCGTGATGCGCCATGAGCTGACGCACGTTTTCCGAGGTCAGGACATGGCCCGCCGGGAGGCTCAAACCCAGACGACCCTGCTCGATCACTTGCGCCGCAACGCCCAGGACCATGCCTGCATGGACCTCGGTCAGGGGAAGATAGCGGGTACGGGTGCGCATGGGCGGCGGCGGTTGTTCAGCGCGTCAAGCGGGTGAGCGCTTCCTGGTACTTGGCGGCGGTTTTCGCGATGACAGCCTGAGGTACCCGGGGCGCAGGCGGGGTTTTGCTCCAGGGCTTGCCGTCCACCTGCACCGCCTCCAGCCAGTCACGCACAAACTGCTTGTCGTAGCTGGGTGGGTTGGTACCGGCCTCGTAACTTTCAAGTGGCCAGAAACGCGAGGAATCGGGCGTCAGCACCTCGTCCATCAGGGTCAGGGTGCCGTCGGCGTCCAGACCGAACTCAAACTTGGTGTCGGCAATGATGATGCCTTTGGTCAATGCGATCTCGGCAGCCGCCTTGTAGATCGCGATGCTGATATCGCGTATGCGGGTGGCCAGGTCCAGACCAATCATCTCCACCGTGCGCTCAAAGGTGATGTTTTCGTCGTGGTCTCCCACCGCCGCCTTGGCCGCCGGGGTGTAGATGGGCTCGGGTAGCTTGCTGGCGTTTTGCAGGCCTTCCGGCAGGGGCACGCCGCACACCTGGCGGTTGTCCTGGTATTCCTTCCAGCCACTACCGGCCAGATAACCACGCACAACCGCTTCCACGGGGATGGGCTTGAGGCGCTTGACCAGCATGGAGCGTCCGTGCACCAGCGGGACTTCGTCGGGGCTCACCACACTCTCGGGCGCATCGCCGGTCAGGTGGTTGGGGCACATGTGACCGAGTTTGTCGAACCAGAACAGGGCCATTTGCGTCAACAGCACGCCCTTGCCGGGAATGGGCTCACCCATGATCACGTCGAACGCACTCAGCCGGTCACTCGCCACCATCAGGATGCGATCGTCGCCCACGGCGTAGTTATCGCGCACCTTGCCCCGCGCCAACAAGGGCAGGGAATGGAGGTTGGAAGTGTGCAGGGATGAGGTCATGATCAGAAGCAGGTAGGGTCTCGGCAATGAAAAAGGGCCCGATGATGCATCAGCGGGCCCAAAGCCGTCACCTCGAATTATCGCAAGGAACAGCTGTGTTTGAAGGACTGGCCAAGGCCAGCATCGGCATTCAGATCACCGTTTGCGCAAGCTCACCTCGGGCGTATTGAGCCGCCACCTGACTCAGGGTGTAACCCTTGATCTTGGCACCCTGGCCTTCACAACCAAACTCCAGGTAGCGTTGCTTGCACACCGCCTTGGCCGCTTCGCGCGCAGGCTTGAGCCACTCGCGGGCATCGAACTTGTCGGGGTTCTCGGCCAAAAACTTGCGCACCGCGCCGGTCATGGCCAGGCGAATGTCGGTGTCGATGTTGATCTTGCGGACACCGTACTTGATGGCTTCCTGAATTTCCTCGATGGGCACACCGTAGGTTTCTTTCATCTTGCCGCCAAACTGGTTGATGATGGCCAGCAGCTCCGGCGGCACCGACGAGGAACCATGCATCACCAGGTGGGTGTTGGGGATGCGTGCGTGAATTTCCTTAACGCGGCTGATGGCCAGGATGTCGCCAGTGGGCTTGCGGCTGAATTTGTAGGCGCCGTGGCTGGTGCCAATAGCGATGGCCAGGGCGTCCAGCTGAGTGGCCTTGACAAAGACGGCTGCCTCTTCAGGGTCGGTCAGCATCTGGCTGTGGTCGAGCTTGCCGACCGCGCCGATACCGTCTTCCTCGCCTGCGTCGCCAGTCTCCAGGTTGCCCAGGCAGCCCAGCTCGCCCTCAACCGTCACACCGGCGCGGTGGGCCATGTCCACCACCTGGCGCGTCACATTCACGTTGTAATCAAAACTGGAAGGCGTCTTGCCATCTTCCAGCAAGGAGCCGTCCATCATCACCGAGCCAAAACCCAGCCCGATGGCACCCTCACACACTTTGGGTGACGTGCCGTGGTCCTGGTGCATGACCAGCGGGATATGGGGGTAGGCCTCTGATGCAGCCAAGATCAGGTGCTTAATGAAAGGCTCACCCGCGTACTTGCGAGCGCCCGCGCTGGCCTGCAGGATCACGGGTGCACCGACCTCGTCGGCCGCAGCCATCACGGCCTGCACCTGCTCCAGATTGTTGACGTTGAAGGCTGGAATGCCGTAGCCATTGGCTGCGGCATGATCCAGCAACTCGCGCATTGAAACGAGTGCCATGCTAGAAATCTCCGGGGAAGTTGGTAACCGCTAGGTAACTTTTAACCATTGCGGCGGATTCTAGCTGTCCCCTTTCGGGAGATTTCTTACGCGACCTGGATGATCTGCAGCATGTTGGTGCCGCCTGGCGTGCCCATGGGCATGCCGCAGGTGATGGCGTAGATGTCGCCTGACTGCACAATGCCGCGGCTTTTGAGCTCGGACTCCGCCTGTTCCAGCGCGGTGTCCCGATCGCTGCTGGACGCCATCAGAATAGGTCGCACATTGCGATAAAGAGCCATCTTGCGCTGGGTGGCCAAATTGCGGGTCAAGGCATAGATCGGCACTTCGTTGGGATGGCGGCTCATCCACAGGGCGGTGGAGCCACTTTCGGTCATGGCCACAATGGCTTTGGCACCCAGGTGGTGCGCTGTGAACAGGGCACCCATGGCAATGGACTGATCGATGCGACTGAAGGTCTTGCCCGTGAAGTCTGCCTCCAGCTTCATGTCTTCGGCGTTCTCGGCAGCGTGACAGATCTTGGCCATCTCGATGACGGTTTCCAGCGGGTACTTGCCGGCAGCGGTTTCGGCAGACAGCATCACGGCGTCAGTGCCGTCCAGCACGGCGTTGGCCACGTCGCTCACCTCGGCGCGGGTGGGCACCGGGTTGGTGATCATGGATTCCATCATCTGGGTGGCGGTGATGACCACGCGGTCGTTCTCGCGGGCCAGGCGGATCATGCGTTTTTGCAGCGCAGGCACGGCGGCGTTACCCACTTCAACAGCCAGGTCGCCACGGGCCACCATGATGCCGTCGCTGGCCATCAGGATTTCCTCCAGACGGGGGATGGCCTCGGCGCGCTCGATCTTGGCGATCAGGCCGGGACGGTGGTTGTACTCGGCACCCGCCACATTGCACAGCTGGCGCGCCATCTCCATGTCGGTGGCATTTTTCGGGAAGCTCACCGCCACATAGTCGGCCTGGAAGCTCATCGCAGTGCGGATGTCTTCCATGTCCTTGGCGGTCAGGGCTGGGGCTGTCAAACCGCCACCTTGCTTGTTGATGCCCTTGTTGTTGGACAACTCGCCGCCCAGCTTGACGGTGGTGTGGACCTGCTCACCGCGAACGGCGTCCACAGTGATAACGATCAGGCCGTCGTTGAGCAAGAGCACGTCTCCAGCCTTGACTTCGCGCGGCAGGGCCTTGTAGTCCAAGCCCACGGCGTCGATGTCACCCAGCTCGGTGCGGGCGGCATCCAGCACGAATTTTTGGCCAGGCTCCAGGAACACCTTGCCTTCGGCAAACTTGCCGACACGGATCTTGGGGCCCTGCAGGT
>JBJOJH010000075.1:0-2692 GCA_046046715.1 Pseudomonadota bacterium
GGCAGATGGTCAGTACAAGGCTGTATCCGGGCCGAGTCGATGTGGTGGCCCAAGACGCCATCGTGGCCAGCCACACGAGGCTGACCAACCGAGCGCAAATCAGCTACGACTGGCAGCATTACATTGATTTGGTGCAGCGTAAGCCTGGGGCGCTGAGGAACGGTACGCCGTTTATGGACCTGCCGCCTGCGCTGTTGAGGCTGCGGCAATCGCTGATGCGCCATGTTGGAGGCGACCGGGTGATGGCCCAGGTGCTGGCCGTGGTGCCGCAAGCGGGGCTGGACGCTGTATTGGTGGCGGTGGAGGTTTTGCTGGAAGGCGCCACACCCAACGGAGGCATCAGCGTGGAGCATGTGCGCAACGTGTTGGCGCGGTTGAGCAGCCCACCGATGCCGCAGCAAGCCGAGACATCGCTGCAGCTGGGTCAAGTGCAGCTTGCCAACACGGCGCGCTACGACGGCCTGCGGTCCAGCGTGGAGGTGACCTATGACTGAGCATAGGCCAACGCAGAGGGACATCCAGGCCGAGCTCAAAAGTCTCAGACTGAGCGGCATGGCCATGGCATGGGCGGATCTGGTGGAGCAAGGTGGCAATGCCGAGCTTGGGGCATCTCGCTGGCTGATCGAGCACTTGCTGCAGGCCGAAGAGGTCAACCGTCACATGCGCTCGATTGCGCATCAAACCAAGGCGGAGCGTTGTTTTAGTATCCGTTCCATCTCCTCCTAGATAAATTTTGAACATCTCAAGTCCATCCGTGTGAGGCCCCTGTATCATTGTGAAACAGCCTCGAAGGGGGAGGGGGCATTTCCCTCTGAGTTAGCCCCCCGAATCACAGTCCCGTCGGTATTCCTTAAACTAAGAAACAGGAATACGACCTTGGATATGACTATGTATTCAGCAACGCCTTCTCGGGTGGAAGTGGTGACCAGCGTCCAGCGCCGCAGGCGCTGGACCCCAGAGCAAAAGCTTGAAATCGTCAAACAGACCAACGAACCGGGCAATTCTGTTTCGATGGTTGCCCGGCAATTTGGCATCACTGCAGCACAACTCTTTCAATGGCGAAAGGCCTACCTGCAAGGCTCGCTGATGGCTGTGGGTTCCAATGAAACTGTGGTGCCAGCGTCTGAACTGCAAGAGGCCATGCGCCGCATCAAACAACTGGAAGGCGCACTGGGCCGCAAAACTTTGGAGAACGAGATTCTCAAGGAGGCAGTGGACTTTGCCAAAGCAAAAAAGTGGATTGCGCGCTCGCCAGTATTGCCAGGGGGCGAGCAGTGAGGGCCGTCTGCTGTGCCCTTGGCGTGTCGCGCAGCCATGTGTTGGCCATGAGAGATCGCCCGTCCGAATGGATAGACTTGAGAAAGTCGTCACCGCGCAGCGATGACATCGTTATCAAACAAGCCATTGCAAATGTGGTCAAGGACCGCGCCACCTATGGTTACCGCCGCGTCTGGGCTCGCTTGCGATTGGAAGGGCATGATCGTGTCAACCACAAGCGGGTTTACCGGGTGATGCGTGACGAAGGCTGGCTGCTGTACCGGCATGGCGAAAAACCCGTTGACACCAGAAAGCACGAAGGCAAAGTAGCCGTCAAGGAAAGTGATGTTCGATGGTGTTCAGATGGCTTGGAGCTGTCGTGTGACAACGGCGAGAAAGTGCGGGTGGCGTTTGCGCTGGACTGCTGCGACAGGGAAATCATGAGCTGGGTGGCCACCACCAAAGGCATCGACGCGGCTTTGGTGGGTGACTTAATGATGCAGGCGGTGGAGAACAGGTTTGGCCCTAACGGCAAGCCGACCAATCCGATTGAATGGCTCACCGACAACGGCAGTTGCTACACGGCTGCCGAGACCAGGAGCTTTGCCAAACAACTGGGGCTCAAGCCTGTGACCACACCGGTGACCAGCCCGCAAAGCAACGGGATGGCGGAGAGCTTCGTGAAAACCTTGAAACGGGACTACGCCAAACTGGCCGATCGGCCGGACTCACAAACGGTGATGGCGCAATTACCCAAATGGTTCGATGACTACAATTCTTACCACCCGCACAGCGCGCTGGGATACCTGCCAGCGAAGCTGTTCAGGGAGAAACGAGCGGTAAATTAAACATACCGGCGGTACTGGGTTACGGGGTCAAGACCACCCTCAATGTAGAGGCGTGGCGGCCTCCAGTCTCCGTGCAGATGTGGTTCCTACTAAATGCGATGTTCGCGCTAAGTGGAAAAGGGGCTTAGACGGTCTAACACTCGCCCGGTTAAAAAATCACAAAAAGCTTGTTTTTCCAACCAGTTATACGCTTTCATCTCGCCAGAATCGGGGGCATGAAACTAAAAATCGTGATTTTTCTTGTTCTGCTGATACCGTCGACTCTTGAGCACCCAGCTTTGCAGGTGTTTGATCGTCAAGCACTCTCTAGCGCGTCCTACTTAGATAAGTGGAGTCGAAATGTTGTGTACCTGTAGGGCATTTCCGTCATGAGTCGCATGCACAGCCCCATTCATCCAGGTGAGATCCTCCGTGAATATTTGAGCGAAATGTCTGTTGCTGAGGCCGCCGAAAAGATTGGCGTTGACCAGTTTTAACTTTTTTCTGTTCTTGCTGGATCTGCACCTGTTACGCCTGACCTGGCAAACCCACTTGCGCATGCTCTGAGTACGAGTGTGGTCATTTGGGAAAGGCTGCAACGTCAATAC
>JBJOJH010000076.1:0-11580 GCA_046046715.1 Pseudomonadota bacterium
TGCTGGCAGGGTGTCCATTGCAGACGCGGCTTCTAGCAGGGGGCGGTAGCCGGTGCAGCGGCACAGATTGCCGGACAGGTCTTGCTGAGCCACATCGCGAGTGATGGTCTGGCCCTGGCACACCCGGTTTTGATACATGCCAAACAGGCTCATGACAAAGCCTGGAGTGCAAAAACCGCATTGGGACCCGTGGCACTGGGCAATGGCCTCCTGAGCCGGGTGCAGACTGCCATCGTCGCCGGCGATGTCTTCCACCGTCCACAGGGCCATGCCGTTGATGGCGTGGGCTGGCTTGATGCAGCTGTTCACGGCCCGGTAACGGACGCCGCCGGGCAGGAGCGGATCCATCTCACCCACTACCACGGTGCAGGCACCACAGTCGCCTTCGTTGCAACCTTCCTTGGTGCCGGTGCAGCCCAGGTCTTCGCGCAACACTTGTAGCAATGTGCGAGTGGGCGGGACTTGACTCAGCGTGACCGGTTGGCCTCGGCGGATGAAACGAATGCTGGCGTCTGTCATGGGCTGGCTCATGAGTTCGGTGTCTCCCTGTTTCCTGGGTTCTGTGCATGAAGTATGCACGCAGCGTGCTGTGCTGAGCTGATCGGCATTATTCTTGCCGTGTGAGACAAGACTAAACGTTATGCCCCAATTTGGTGTGTCAGAATCGTTCGCGCTCGATCGAATAAAAAGGTAAACCCGCATGATGCCTACGCTCGCTGATTCCGCCGCTGCTCGCCTGCAGTTGCAAGGCATTACCAAGCGCTACCCCTCGGTCGTGGCCAACAACGAGGTCTCCCTCATCGTCAAGCCAGGTGAAACGCATGCGGTGCTCGGTGAAAACGGCGCCGGTAAATCCACCCTGATGAAAATCATCTACGGCTCGGTCAAACCTGATGCCGGCAGTGTGATGTTCAATGGCCAGCCCGTGCAGGTACGCAACCCGCAAGAGGCGCGCGCCCTGGGCATCAGCATGGTGTTTCAGCATTTCAGCTTGTTTGACACCGTCACCGTGGCAGAGAATGTGTGGCTGGGCCTGGACAAATCTCTGACCCTGGCGCAGGTCAGCCAGCGCATCAGCGACAAGGCGGTCGAATACGGGCTAGACATTGACCCCACCCGGCCCGTGCACACCTTGAGCGTGGGCGAAATGCAGCGGGTGGAAATCATCCGCGCCTTGCTCACCAACCCCCAGTTGCTCATCCTGGACGAGCCCACCTCGGTGCTCACGCCGCAGGCGGTGGAAAAGCTGTTTGTGGTGCTCAAGAAGCTGGCCGCCGAGGGCTGCAGCATCCTCTACATCAGCCACAAGCTGCATGAAATTCGTGAGCTATGCACAGCCTGCACGGTTTTGCGTGGCGGCAAGGTCACGGGAGTTTGCAACCCCGCTCACGAAACAAACGCTTCTTTGTCTAGCCTGATGATTGGTGCCGAGCCGCCCAAATTGGTGCACCGTGCTGTCAAAGCGGGCGAGGCCGTGCTGAAGGTCAATGCTCTGACGTTGGCGCGCGAAGACCAGTTTGGCGTGGATCTGGACAGCATCAATCTGGAGGTGCGCGCTGGCGAGGTCGTGGGCATTGCGGGTGTGTCCGGCAATGGCCAGAAAGAGTTGCTGTACGCCCTGTCGGGTGAAGACACCCGGGCCGATGCACCGATGATCGAGCTCAAGGGGCGCGATGTCGCTCGCATGGGGCCGGCCCGCCGGCGGGCATTGGGCGTGCATTTCGTCCCCGAGGAGCGTCTGGGCCGGGGGGCGGTACCCACGCTCGGTTTGGCACACAACCTGTTGTTGACGCGCCGCGAGGCCTTGGGACGCAGCGGCTGGATCAACATCAAGGCCATGCAGGCTCAGGCGGCGGACATCATCAAACGCTTCAATGTCAAGGCCGGTGGCCCGAGCGCTGCAGCCAAATCCTTGTCGGGTGGCAACTTGCAAAAATTCATCGTGGGGCGAGAGATCGACGCACGGCCCACGTTGTTGATCGTGTCGCAGCCTACCTGGGGGGTGGATGTGGGTGCGGCCGCCCAGATTCGAGGCGAAATTCTGGCCCTGCGCGATGCAGGTTGTGCAGTGCTGGTGGTGAGTGAGGAGCTGGAAGAATTGTTTGAAGTCAGCGACCGTCTGCATGTGATGGCACAAGGGCGCATGTCACCGTCGATTGCGGTGGCAGATGCCACCACTGAACAGATTGGCGAGTGGATGAGCGGCTTGTGGTCAGGCAATAAGGAGGCGGCACATGCTCAGGCTTGAATCCCGGCCTAAGGCCTCGCGTTTCTGGAGCTACGCCTCGCCCGTGCTGGCGTTGCTGGTCACTGTGGTGATTGGCGTGATCATGTTTGTGGCCTTGGGCAAAGACCCCGTCAAGGGTCTTGAGATGTTCTTCTGGCTGCCCATCAAGAACGGCAACGCGGTGGGCGAACTGTTGGTCAAGGCCACGCCCTTGCTCATCATCGCACTGGGGCTGGCCGTGTGTTTCCGCTCCAACGTCTGGAACATTGGCGCAGAAGGGCAATATGTGCTGGGTGCCATTTTTGCGGGCGGCGTAGCCATGATGGCCGACAAGGGCACCAGTAGCTGGATCGTTTTGGCCGTCTTGTTGGCGGGCATTCTGGGGGGGATGGTCTGGGCTTCCATTACCGCTTTGCTGCGTGACCGCTTTAACGCCAACGAGATCCTCGTGAGCCTGATGCTGGTGTATGTGGCGGTTCAGGTGCTCAGCTACCTGGTGGGCGGCCCCTGGAAAGACCCCAAAGGCTTCAACTTTCCACAAACCCAGACCTTTGAGGCGGTGACCCGCATTCCCAGGCTGTTTCAGGGTTCTCGGGTGACCATTGGCGTGATTTTGGCGGCGCTGGGGGTATTGGGGCTGTGGGTGTTTTTGTTTCGGACCCGTGCGGGTTTTGCCATGCAGGTGGGTGGCTTGGCACCTGCTGCCGCGCGTTACGCCGGGTTTTCATCGCGCAAGGCGCTGTGGACCGCACTCATGATTTCGGGTGGTGCTGCGGGTCTGGCTGGGGCGCTGGAGGTGGCCGGGCCTATCGGTCAGCTCACGCCCTATGTACCTGCCGGCTACGGCTTTGCCGCCATCATCGTGGCCTATGTGGGTCGTTTGCATCCGGTGGGCATGGTGTTTTCAGCCATTTTGATGAGCATGTTTTATATCGGTGGCGAACTGGCGCAATCGCGCCTGGGTCTGACCAAATCCTTGACCGGGGTGTTTCAGGGGCTGCTGCTGTTTTGCCTGCTGGCTTGTGACACGCTGGTGAATTACCGACTCAAAGTGGGCTCGTCTGCCCGGAAAGGCGCGTGATGGACTCCTATGCGCTGCTGCTAGCGGCTACGCTGAATGCGGGCACCGTGCTGGCTTTGGCTTCACTGGGCCTACTGATCAATGAGAAGGTAGGCATCGTCAACCTGGGAGCCGAGGGCATGATGCTCTGCGCTGCCATTGCCGGTTTTGCCACGGTGGTGCATACCGGCAACGACTGGTTGGGCTTTGCTGCGGGCATGGCGGTGGGGGCGGTACTGGCCGCGCTTTTTGGCCTGCTGGTGATTTGGCTCAACACCAACCAGTTTGCGACTGGCTTGGCGCTAACCTTGTTTGGTTCGGGTTTTTCGGCGTTTGTGGGCACCTCTTTTGTGCAGGCCACGATTCCCGAGCGCCCCCATTACGCTATTCCATTGTTGTCTGACCTGCCACTGGTCGGCCCGGCGCTGTTTCGCCATCATCCGTTGGTGTATGTCACCGTGCTGATCGCCTTGGCCCTGATCTGGTTTATGTACCGCACCCGCAGTGGCCTGGTGATGCGCTGCGTGGGCGAAAGCCCGGAGTCGGCGCACGCCCTGGGTTACCCCGTGCGCCGCATACGCTTGCTGGCGGTGGTCGTCGGGGGAGCTTTGTGCGGCTTGGCGGGTGCCTACATTTCCGTCATTTACACGCCTTTGTGGGTAGAGGGCATGGTGGCGGGCAAGGGTTGGATCGCGCTGGCCCTGACGACTTTTGCCACCTGGCGGCCGGCACGCGTCTTGCTCGGGGCTTATCTGTTTGGTGGTGTCACCATGTTGCAGTTTCATTTGCAGGGCGCGGGTGTGGAAGTGGCCAGCGAGTTTCTGTCGATGCTGCCCTACGTGGCCACCATCGTGGTGCTGGCGCTGATATCGCGTAACCCGCAGTGGATACGCATCAACATGCCGGCCTCCATAGGTAAGCCGTTTTACCCTGGGGCCTGAGCCAAGGCAGAGACCGACTGGTTGCATAATGACCCGTTGTGACTTTTCTCTGAGCAGAAATTTGTTTGTGTGTGTGTAATTGGTAGGTTTTCTCTCGTTCAATAAAAAAGGACTGAACATGACTGATGTGCAAAAACGTTCCTTGCTGAAACTGGCGGCCTTGACCGCAGTTGCCAGCGCTGCCCTGGTGGGCTGTGGCAAGAAGGAAGAGCCGGCCCCCGCGCCAGCCCCTGCGCCCGCAGCGGCACCTGCGCCCAAGCCAGAGCCCCTGAAGATCGCCTTTGCCTACGTGGGCCCTGTGGGTGACGGCGGCTGGACCTTCGCACACGACAACGGCCGCAAAGCCGTCGAAAAAGAATTTGGCGACAAGGTCGTCACCTCTTTTGTTGAAAACGTCCCTGAGTCTGCAGACGCTGAGCGCGTGCTGCGCGACATGGCTGGCCAAGGCAACAAGCTGATTTTTGGTACCACCTTTGGCTACATGGAGCCCATGCTCAAGGTCGCGCCTGACTTCAAGGATGTGAAGTTTGAGCACGCCACCGGCTACAAGCAAGCCGAAAACATGCGCACCTACGACAGCCGCACCTACGAAGGTGCCTACATGGCGGGTGTGATCGCTGGCAAGATGACCAAGAGCAACACCCTGGGTGTTGTGGCATCGATCCCAATTCCTGAAGTTATCCGCAACATCAACAGCTTCACGCTGGGCGCTCAGTCTGTGAACCCCAAGGTCAAGACCAAGGTGGTATGGGTGAACGGCTGGTTCGATCCCCCGAAAGAAACCGAAGCTGCAACCTCGCTGATCAACGGCGGTGCAGACGTTCTGTTCCAGAACACCGACTCTCCTGCTGTTCTGAAGACGGCTGAAGCCAAGGGCAAGCGCGCCTTTGGTTGGGATTCCGACATGACCGCCTATGGTCCCAAGGCTCACCTCGCTTCAGCCATCATCAACTGGGGTCCGTACTACGTTCAGGCCACACGCGAAGCCCTCGAGGGCAAGTGGACTGGTGGTACGGGTTCATGGTGGGGAGTAAAAGAGGGCGCGATCGACATCGTGTCCATCGCTGAAGACGTGCCTGCCGACATCAAGACCAAGGTTGAAGAAATCAAGGCCGGCCTGAAGGACGGCAGCTTCAGCGTCTGGAAGGGCCCGATCGTGGGCCAGAATGGCAAGGAAATCCTGGCGAAGGATGCTGTTGCTGACGACAAGTTCCTGAGCGGTGTGAATTTCTACGTCAAGGGCGTGGAAGGCAAGATCCCTGGCGGCAAGTAAGTCGCGCGGGTGCGTGCTCAAGCTACTGACAACGGTGGCTTGAGGCATGACAACAGGCTGCCCTCGGGCAGCTTTTTTTTCGGCTGATTGTTGTGGCGGAGATGGCGATGATTGAAGAAGCAATGTGGCACCCGGTGGCGCTGACCGAGGCAGTCGGTTCCGAGCCGCATGCAATCAGTTTGCTTGGACGTGATCTGGTGTTGTGGCGCAGCGAGCCTGGCGTTCTGAATGCCTTTGCTGACAGCTGCCCGCATCGGGGTGCGCGACTGTCGCTGGGGCATGTGGTGCAAGGGCAGCTGGAGTGCCCCTACCACGGTTGGCAATTTGCCCCAGGTGGCGCATGCACGCGAGTACCGGCACTGCCCCACTTTGTGCCGCCTTCATCCCACTGCGCGGCGACATTCCAAGTGCGGGAGGCCCATGGTCTGGTTTGGGTGCGTCTGGTCGCCGGCGACGCTGAACTTCCCGTTTTTGAAGCAGAGTCCGACCCGCATTTGCGCAAGGTGAATTGCGGCCCCTATGACGTTGCCACCAGTGCGCCACGCATCGTCGAGAACTTTCTGGACATGGCCCACTTTGGTTTTGTGCACGAGGGTTGGCTGGGTGCCCGTAGCCACACGGCCATCGACGACTATCAGGTCGAGGCCACCCCCCACGGCCTGCGTGCAACCGGCTGTAAGGCCTGGCAGCCCCAGTCCAATCTTCACTCCACAGCCACCGCACAGGTCGAATACAGCTACGACGTGACTGCTCCGTACACAGCCGTGCTCACCAAAGTGCCCGAGGCGGGAAGCACGGCGGTACAGGGCTGGCGCGAATCCATTGCACTCTTTATTTGTCCAATCACGCCCGAGTTCAGTCGCGTGTGGTTTAGGCTGGCGGTAGTCGACTTTGAGACCAGCGACGAGAAATTGCGCGCGTTTCAGCACACGATCTTCACCCAGGACCAACCGGTGCTGGAGTCGCAGCGGCCCCAAACCCTGCCCCTGGATCTGCGCGCCGAGTTGCATACTGCTGCAGACAAGGCATCATCTGCCTACCGCCGTTACCTCAAAAAGACCGGCATCACCTTTGGAGTTTGTTGATGTTCAAAGTTCCTGTGATTTCCCCCAAACGCCTTCCAGATCTGCTGCGTGCCATGCCCAAGGCGGAGCTGCACATCCACATCGAGGGCTCGCTGGAGCCCGAACTCATCTTTGCCCTGGCCCAGCGCAATGGCGTGACCTTGCCCTATGCCGATGTGGCTGCCCTGCGCAGTGCCTATGCCTTCACCAACTTGCAGAGTTTTCTGGACATCTACTACGCGGGTGCCAGCGTGCTACTGAAGGAGCAGGACTTTTACGACATGGCCTGGGCCTACCTGCAGCGTGCTGCAGCCGACCATGTGGTGCGCGCCGAGATCTTTTTTGACCCGCAGACCCATACGGCGCGTGGTGTGCCCATGAGCGTGGTGATCGGTGGCTTGGACCGGGCTTGCCAGGACGCCAAGGCCATAGGTGTTAGCGCCGATCTCATCCTTTGCTTTTTGCGGCATCTGAGCGAAGACGACGCCTTGGCAACCCTCGAGCAGGCCTTGCCCTTCAAGGATAAGTTCATCGGCGTGGGTCTGGACTCCAGCGAGCTGGGCCATCCACCCGAAAAGTTTGCTCGGGTGTTTGCGCGGTGCAAGGCGCTGGGCTTGCACCTGGTTGCCCACGCGGGCGAGGAGGGCCCGCCGGCTTACGTGTGGAGCGCACTGGATGTGCTCAAGGTTCAGCGCATCGACCACGGCGTGCAGTCCCTAAAGGACCCTGAGCTTGTGCGTCGACTGAAGGCCGATCAGACACCGCTGACCGTTTGCCCCTTGAGCAACCTCAAGCTCTGCGTGTTTCCAACGCTGGCGGACCACAACCTGCCCCAATTGCTGGACGCGGGCCTGTGCGTCACGATCAACTCAGACGATCCGGCTTACTTTGGTGGCTACATCAACGACAACTACACGCAGACCTTCGCCGCCACGGGTCTGGGTGCCCGTCATGCCTATGTTCTGGCACTTCATAGCCTGGAGGCCAGCTTTGCCCCGGAAGAGGCCAAGCGCCAATGGGAACATCAGCTCAAAACCGTGTTTGAGAGCTTTGCCGAGCATGACTACTGAGTGGGCGGGGTGATGGCCATGCCTGTAGCCCGATGGCGTTATCGGGCCACTTTGTGTGCGCTTTTTTTGCTGTGCAGCTTGGCTCTGGCGCATGCCCGCAGCCAAACCACGGCTGCTACCGCTAACTGGGGCACAGGCTTCGTGGTAAGTGAGGGCTATGTACTGACCGCCTTTCATGTGGTGCAGGGCCGCGCTGCGCTGCAACTGGGGCCGGTGGGCGGCAAGTGGCTGCCAGCTGAGTTGGTCCAGTCGGATGCCAAACTCGATCTGGCCTTGCTGAGGGCACCCATCAGCCTGCCTGCCGTCGCTTTGGCCTCCTCGGGGGAGGTGCCCATCGGCCTGGAAGTCAGTGTGATCGGTTATCCGCTGCCCAAGTTTCAGGGCTTGAGCAAAAAAATCACCCAGGGCATCGTCAACGGCGCTCGCAGCGAGGCCCAGCAAGCGCAGGATGTGGGGCTGTTTCAGATCAGCGCCGAGGTCTCGCGCGGCAACTCGGGTGGGCCGGTGTTCGCCGCCGATGGCTCGGTGATCGGCATGGTGCAGCGCAAGATCGATGCTCGCAAGCTGAGCGAGCAGGGTGAGGATCTGGTCGTCAATGTCAATTACGCACTGCGTTCCTCGCAGATCATCAAATTTTTACAAGCGGGGGTGGTGATTCCGCAGGTTCAAGGTTTATCGCTTGTGTCAGTGCTTCGGCCCTACCAGGTGTTTGAGCGTAGTCAAGCCTCGGTCCTGGCCATCGTCGGTCGAGATGCTGCAGCAGCGCCATCCACGGGCACTCGCCCGGCGGAGCGAACGCCCGAATCTCCGCGACCTTAAAATGCTAGAGCGCGCTGCCGCCCTGAGGCGCGCATTTTTGTGTCAGGGCCATGTAGAGGACTACCATGTACAAAAACCTCGCAGCTACGCTCGTGGCCGCCTGTTTTTCCTTCCTTTCACTGTCTGCGGTTTCGCAGACCTCCCCCGCAAGTGCCGTTCAGCCTCCCCTGAAGGCAGCCTTTGTCTATGTGGCGCCGCTCACCGAGGCGGGCTGGGTGCACCAGCACGACCAAGCTCGTAAAGCCGTGGCGGCAGCGCTGGGTGACAAGGTCGTGACCACATTTGTTGAAAACGTGGCCGAGGGACCGGATGCAGAGCGCGTGATTCGGGACCTGGCCCAGCAGGGCAACCACATCATCTTCACGCCCAGCTTTGGCTACATGGAGCCCACGCTCAAGGTGGCGCAAGAGTTCCCTGGTGTGAAGTTTGAGTCGGTGACTGGCTACAAGACAGCAGCGAATGTGGCGGCATCAAATGCGCGGTACTACGAGGGCCGGTATCTGGCGGGTATTGCCGCTGGTCGGATGACGCAAAGCAACCTAGCCGGCTATGTGGCGGGCTTTCCCATTCCAGAGGTGCTGCAGGGCATCAACGCCTTTGCGTTGGGCATGCGTTCGGTGAACCCAAAGGCGCAGGTCAAGGTCATCTGGCTGAATGCCTGGTTCGACCCCACCCGAGAGCGGGATGCCGCCATGACACTGATGAATCAGAACGTCGATGTGCTGGCCTTTCACACGGGCTCCAATGCGGTGATGGTGGCCGCACAGGAGCGCGGCAAGATGGCGGTGGCCTACCACTCGGACATGCGCAAGGTTGCTCCCGATGCGCAGATCGTTGCGGTTACCCACGAATGGGGCGACTACTACACTCAACGTGCCAAGGCGGTGCTGAACGGCAACTGGACCACCGGTAATGTGTGGGGCGGTGTGCGCGAAGGCATGATCCGTGTCGGCGACTTCGGCAGTCGGGTGCCCAAGGCCGTGCAGAGTGAGGTGCTGGCTCGTCAAAAAGACATCGCAAAAGGCAAGCTGCGTCCTTTTGCCGCTAAGCAGGATGTTCGCGATAACCAGGGCAAAGTCGTGATTCCTGCCGGCCAGGCCCTAAAGGACGATCAGATTCTGCAAATGAACTGGCTGGTGCAGGGGGTTCAAGGAACTTTGAAGGGTGTTCACTGATGAAGGCCTACCGCGCCGCACTGTTGCACTTTCCCGCTGGGCGAGATCTCGCGAGTGCTGCCGTCTATGAAGAAGATGGCATGCTCGTCGTGGGCCCCAACGCGGATGGTCTGCGTGTGGTGCAAGCTGTGGGTTCATTTCGCGACGTGTCGGCGCGGTTTCCCGACCTTGCCTTCGAGCACTTGTCCGGCCGCATCATCGCGCCTGGCTTTGTCGATCTGCATGTGCACTACCCGCAGCTGGACGTGATTGGCTCGCCAGCCGATGGCTTGCTGCCCTGGCTGGAGAACTACACCTTTCCTGCCGAGGCCCGGTTTGCTGATCCGGCGCATTGCGAACCAGTGGCCAGCTGTTTTGTCGATGAGTTGCTGCGCAATGGCGTAACGACAGCGCTGGCTTTTGCAAGCTCCCATGTGGCCTCGGTCAATGCCCTGTTTGGTGCGGCCCAGGCGCGGGGCATGCGCTTGATCACCGGCAAGGTACTGCAGGACCGCCATAGCCCGGAAGGCGTGCGTGATGACACCGAGCAAAGCCTAATTGACACTGAAAGCCTGATTCAGCGGTGGCAGGGTGTTGATCGTTTGGGCTACGCCATCACGCCGCGCTTTGCCCCGACCAGCACCGATGCGCAGCTACGCGGCGCTGGGGAGCTGGCCGCGAAGTACCCGGAGGTCTGGATCCAGTCCCATGTTGCCGAAAACAAGGACGAAATTGCTTGGGTACGTGAGCTGTTTCCGGCCTCACGCTCTTACCTGTCCACCTATGCCGACTTTGGCCTGATGCGCGATCGTGCGGTGTATGCGCATTGCATCCACTTTGATGACGAGGACCGCGCCTTGATGCGTAGCACCGGGGCTGCAGCGGCCGTCAGCCCCACCAGCAATCTCTTCCTTGGGAGTGGATTTTTTGATTACGCCGGTGCCGAGCGCGTGGGCTACAAGTTTGGCCTGGCCAGCGATGTGGGGGGCGGTACCAGCTTCAGCCCGTTTCACACCATGCTGGCGGCCTACTACGTGGGTCGCGAGGGGCATACCAAAACAGGCCTTCCCCTGAGCCCCCAACACCTTTGGTGGCAGCACACGGTGGGCGCCGCTGCCGCGCTGGGCCTGGATGGCGCTCAGGGTCGGCCCGCCATCGGCAGTTTGCAGCCTGGCAGTGAAGCTGATTTTGTGGTGCTAAACCCCCGGGCTACGCCCTTGCTGGCTCGCAGAACCGCCAGCGCCCGTACTCTGGACGAGCTGCTCTTTGCCCTGATCGTGCTGGGCGACGACCGGGTGGTGGAGCGCGCGGTGTTGGCAACGGCCTGACCTGTCGCGCGCCTCGCTGGGCCACACTTTGGCCCCAAGCGGGGTCTCTACAATTCGATGAAACGCGGCCCGAACAGCAGGAACCAACCTCATGAGCATCAAAAGCGATAAGTGGATACGACGCATGGCGGAGCAGCAGGGCATGATCGAGCCGTTTGAGCCCGGGCAGGTGCGCCAGGTGGACGGCAAGAAAATCATCTCCTACGGTACCAGCAGCTATGGCTACGACATACGCTGTGCGCCGGAGTTCAAGGTTTTTACGAATATCCACAGCACCGTGGTGGACCCCAAGAATTTCGATGAAAAAAGCTTTGTCGATTTTCATGGTGACAGCTGCATCATTCCGCCCAACAGCTTTGCTCTAGCGCGCACCGTCGAATACTTTCGCATTCCCCGCAATGTGCTGACCATCTGCCTGGGCAAAAGCACCTATGCCCGTTGCGGCATCATCGTCAATGTCACACCCTTCGAACCCGAATGGGAAGGTTATGTAACCCTGGAATTCAGCAACACCACGCCCTTGCCGGCCAAAATTTACGCGGGTGAAGGCTGCGCCCAGGTGCTGTTTTTCGAGAGTGATGAGGTCTGCGAAACCAGCTACAAGGACCGGGGCGGCAAGTACCAGGGCCAAGTGGGTGTGACGC
>JBJOJH010000077.1:0-6160 GCA_046046715.1 Pseudomonadota bacterium
AAAGAGCGCGAGGCCGATCAGTAGTTCTAGCATGGCAATCCTGTGTCTCTGGGGCCTGAGGCCAGTGAATTCAAGGTCGCATTCTGACACGGGTCTGTCCATCGCGATTGACACTGTTGCGTCCATGGTTTCCTGTTCGAATCGCTCAGGTATCGGCTATTTAATGACAAAGTGACGCAACTGTTGGAGAATGAACTGCCTAGTATTTTCTGGCTTACATTTTTTCAGGAGCTCTTCATGACCCGCTTTTCTTCACTTCACGCCAATCGCAGAGTGTTCATGATGCAAGTTGCCACGGCAGCGACAGCAGTACTGGCCGCCAGCGAAGCTGCAGCCCAAGCCATGGTGGACGAAAAGGATCCACAAGCTGCCGGTCTGGGCTACAAGGCAGACGCCAGCAAAGTGGACAAGGCCAAGAACCCCAAGTTCGCCGCTGGTTCCAACTGCGGCAATTGTGCTTTGTACCAAGGCAAGTCGGGTGGGGCGGGCGGTTGCCCTCTGTTTGCTGGCAAGCAGGTTGCTGCTGCGGGTTGGTGCACCGCCTGGGCCAAAAAGGCCTGATGCCTTTCGCGACCTGAACGGGCCTCGGCCCCATCTATTTAGCCGCCTTCGGGCGGTTTTTTCATGGCCAGATTGCCCTCTGGACGCTCTCTTTGCTAGGTGCTTACCCTGATATGGAGGCGATTTCGGGGGCATTGAACACACAAAGTGTCAACCTAACATTACACTTTGCTTTGTCTTCAACCGACCGGAAAGCCCCACG
Source organism: Pseudomonadota bacterium (assembly GCA_046046715.1). GTDB lineage: Bacteria > Pseudomonadota > Gammaproteobacteria > Burkholderiales > Burkholderiaceae_C > JBEEJZ01. Next base: position 764 of record JBJOJH010000077.1, read on the forward strand.
ATGGCGTCTTGGGTACTGAAAGCGATCGACCTGGCCTGCCAAAAGGCCCAGCGGACTTTGTTCGAGGGCGTGAGCTTTTCCGTGTCATCCGGCAGCTGGTTGCACATCGAAGGTGACAACGGCTGTGGCAAAACCAGTCTCTTGCGCACTTTGTGCGGACTGTCCCCGGCGTCCCAGGGGCAGGTGCTCTGGCCCGAGGCCGCAGGGGGCAGCTTGCTAGGCCGATCGTCCCGTCCGGACCGCTCCATGCTGCATTACATTGGTCACGCGCTGGGCCTCAAACCCGATTTGACCGCTTGTGAAAACCTGTGCCTGGATGCGCAGGTCAGTGGCCTCTCCCTCAGTCGAGCCCAGGCCCTGCAGGCCTTGCAGGCGCAAGGCCTGGCAAGCCGAGCCCATTTACCAGTAAGGGTGTTGTCTCAAGGCCAGCGCCAAGGCGTGGCCCTGGCACGTTTGCGCATCAGCCCGGCGCCGCTGTGGGTGCTGGACGAGCCACTCGTGGGGCTGGACGCGCGGGCCACAGCCACTGCGCGTGCCTTGCTGCAGGCGCATGTGGACCAAGGCGGGGCGATCGTCATGACCAGCCACCACGATGTGCAGCTGCAAGGCTCGGGAGCACGCTTGCGCCTGGGCGGCGGGGCGCAGCCGACATGAACGTTCACGTCGCTCCGGCTCTGCCAATGAGCCCCTGGCTCGCCCTCGGGGGCTTGGTGCAGCGCGATGTGCGGCTGGCTTTTCGCCGCAAGTCCGAGTGGCTGAGCGGCGTGTTCTTTTTCGTGTTGGTGGCTGCTCTGTTTCCGCTGGCCATCGGCCCCGAGCCGGCCATGCTGCGTGCCATCGGGCCCGGGGTGTTGTGGGTGGCGGCCTTGCTGGCAAGCATGCTGAGCCTGGGGCGTTTGTTCGAGTCAGACCACCAGGACGGCAGCCTGGAACAGATGGCCATGTCGGCAGCGCCTTTGTCCTGGCTGGTAACGGCCAAAGTGGTGGCGCACTGGCTGATCGCGGGCCTGCCTCTGGTACTTTTGTCACCCTTGCTGGGTTTGCAGTTTGCGCTGGACAGCCACGCTTTGGGCCTGTTGGCCCTGACCCTTTTGATCGGGACGCCTGTGCTGTCTTTGCTGGGGGCGATCGGTGCGGCGCTCACTTTGGGCGTGCGTGGGGGCGGCGTGCTGCAGTCCTTGCTGCTGTTGCCTCTGTACGTGCCGGTGCTGGTGTTCGGCACGGGTGCGGTCGACGCCCAGGTGCGCGGTCTGGGTGCCGAGGCGCATCTATCGGTCTTGCTGGCGTTGTTACTCGGGGCGGCGGCTTTCAGTCCCTGGGCCTGTACAGCCGCATTGCGCCTGGCGCTGGAATGAAGGGTTGAACGATTCACCATGAAGCTCTTTCATTACGCCGCGCCGCAAAACTTCTATCCCCTGGCCGGGCGCTTGTGGCCCTGGTGCGCGGCCTTGGCCAGCGTGCTGGCGCTGGCAGGCTTGTGGGTGGGCTTCATGCTGGCGCCTTCCGATGCGCAACAGGGGCAGGCTTACCGCATCATTTACATCCATGTGCCGGTGTCCTGGATGGCCATGGTGATCTACCTCGCCATGGCGTTCTGGAGTGTGCTGACACTGGCTTTTCAGACGCGTCTCTCAGCCCTGATGACCCATGCGCTGGCACCCACCGGGGCAATGCTTGCTTTCCTCTCGCTGTGGACCGGAGCCCTGTGGGGCAAACCGATGTGGGGCACCTATTGGGTCTGGGATGCGCGGCTCACGTCGATGCTGATCCTGCTGTTTTTGTACCTGGGGTACATCGCCTTGACGACGTCCATTGAAGATTCGCGTCGCTCTGACCGCGCAGGCGCGCTGGTGGCCCTGGTGGGGGCAGTCAATGTCCCCATCATTTATTTTTCCGTGAAGTGGTGGAACACCCTGCACCAGGGCGCCTCGGTGTCGCTGACGCAATCTCCCCGCATGGCCAGCGTGATGCTGACCGGCATGCTGCTGATGACACTGGCTTTCTGGTTGTACGCGGTGGCCATTGCGCTGTGGCGCGTGCGCAGTGGGATTTTGCTGCGTGAAAGCCATGCGACCTGGGTGCAGAACTTACCCGAAGTGCGCGCTCGCCTGGCCCTGAAAGGTGGCACATGATCTGGGAAAACGCAGCCGATTTTTGGGCCATGGGCGGCTACGCCATGTACGTGTGGGGCAGTGTGGGCGTGAGTGCGGCCTTGCTGGCGCTGGAAGTGCTGCTGGCCCGCTGGAGCCGCCAGCAGGCGCTGGATGCGGTGTGTGCAGCCTTGCAGGCACACACCGATGATGTGCCTTCGGGTGCAGCCCGCAGGTTGTCCGGAGACCCCTCATGAAAAGTCGTCACCAGCGACTGCTGGGCATCGGTTTGGGCTTGCTCTTGCTGGCGGGCGCGGTTTATTTTGTGCTCAACGCTTTTCAGAGCAACCTGGTTTTTTTCTTCACGCCCAGCCAGGTGGCAGCGGGTGAAGCTCCCAAAGAGGGCGGCTTTCGCGTGGGTGGACTGGTCAAGGTGGGCAGTGTGCAGCGGCAAGACCTTGTGGTCGAGTTTGTTGTGACCGACACGCAGCGCGAGGTGCCGGTGCGCTATGTGGGTGTGCTGCCCGATTTGTTCAAGGAAGGCAAGGGCGTGGTGGCGCAGGGCCGTCTGGAGGGAGGGCGCCTGTTCGTGGCCAGCGAGGTGCTGGCCAAGCACGATGAAAACTACATGCCGCCCGAGGCCCAGCACGCGCTGGACGAGGCGGCCAAGGCCCGCATGGGTGCGGGGGTGTCGAGATGACGCGCGTTGTGATCGCAGCAGGAGCCGAACATGTGGCCTGAAGTCGGCCATTTGGCCCTGATCATGGCGACCTGGGTGGCCTTGCTGCAGGCGGTACTGCCACTGTGGGGCAGTCTGTCGGCCCGCCGTGCGTCCTGGCAATCACTGGCGCAGCCATTGGCGCTGTTGCAACTGGGCTTGATCGTGCTGGCTTTTGCGGCCTTGTGGCACGCGTTCCATGTGCACGATTTCAGTGTGCGCTATGTCGCGCAGCACTCCAACACCTTGCTGCCCACGCCATACCGTCTGTCGGCCATCTGGGCCGGACACGAGGGATCCTTGCTGCTGTGGGTCTTCATGCTGGCACTGTGGTCGGTGGCCGTGGGCACGTTTTCGCGCCGTTTGCCGCAGGTACTGGTGGCGCAGGTGCTGGGAGTGATGGGAGCCATTTCGGTGGGCTTTCTGGCCTTCATCCTGACCTTGTCCAACCCATTCTTGCGGCAGTTTCCGCCACCGGCCGAAGGGCGCGACCTGAGTCCGCTTTTGCAGGACCCGGGGCTGGTGATACACCCGCCCATGCTGTACATGGGTTATGTCGGCATGTCGGTGGCCTTTGCCTTTGCCATGGCAGCGTTGTTGTCGGGACGGCTCGATGCCGCCTGGGCGCGCTGGGCGCGGCCCTGGACCGTGGCGGCCTGGGGCTTTTTGACGCTGGGTATTGCGCTGGGGTCGTGGTGGGCCTATTACGAGCTGGGCTGGGGCGGCTGGTGGTTTTGGGACCCGGTGGAAAACGCCTCGCTCATGCCCTGGTTGGTGGCGACAGCTCTGATTCACTCACTGATGGTGACCGACAAGCGCGGGCAGTTCAAAGCCTGGACTGTGCTTTTGGCCATAGGGGCGTTTTCGCTTAGTTTGCTAGGCACTTTCCTCGTGCGTTCGGGCGTTCTGACCTCGGTGCATGCCTTTGCCACTGATCCGGGTCGGGGTATTTTCATCTTGCTGTTTCTGGCTGTGGTGGTGGGGGTGTCGCTGGCGCTGTTTGCCTGGCGGGCTCCGAAGTGGGCGCAGGCTTCCCAGCCGGTGGCGGGATCGCGCGAATCGTTTTTGCTGCTCAACAGCGTGCTACTAGTGGTCGCCATGGCAGCGGTCTTGCTGGGCACCTTGTACCCGCTGATCATCGACGCGCTGAACATGGGCAAGCTGTCAGTGGGCCCACCTTACTTTGACCGTGTCTTCGTGCCGCTGATGGTGCCCCTACTTGTGGCCATGGTGCCGGGCACGGTAGTGCCCTGGCATGTGGCGCGCTGGGCGGCGGTGCGCTCGTTGCTGGTACCGGGTGCACTGGCATTGGGGCTGGCCAGTGCCTGGGCCAGTTGGGGTGGCGCTCCGGCGACCGATGCGGGCACTGCGGTGGGCACCACTGCCGGGGGCTGGCTCACAGTGATGGGGGGCACCCTGGGCGGCTGGATTGCCTTGTCGGGCGTTTGGCAAATTGGCCAGCGTCTGCGTTTGCCTGGCTCGCCGGGGCTGGCCTGGTGGGGTATGCACCTGGCGCACTTGGGTGTGGCGGTGCTGGTGCTCGGTATCACGGGCGTCAAGTCGTTTCAGGTCGAGCGCGATGTGCGCATGGGTCAGGGCGACGAAGTCACCGTGGCCGGGTACCGCTACCGATTGCTTGAAGTCGGCAACCGCCTTGGGCCGAACTATCTGGCCCAGCGAGCGCAGATCGCGGTGTTCGATGGCGACAAGCAAGTGCGTACGCTCACGCCCGAAAAACGCCGCTATGTCTCCAGCGCCATGCCCATGACCGAGGCCGCGATCGACAGTTCCCTGTGGCGCGATCTCTATGTGTCCTTGGGTGAACCCCTGACCGGGCCGTCGCCGCAGTGGAGTTTTCGGGTTTATTACAAGCCCTTTGTGTCCTGGATCTGGCTGGGTGCCGTGCTCATGGTTCTAGGCGGCGGTCTGGCGGCGTTCGACCGGCGTTATCGACAGAAGGTCACCTCGCCCATGCGCGCCAGTGCGCCCCTGCCGCAGAGCGCGGCGCCCGTGCCGCTGACAGGCCAGGCGGTCGCTGTGTCTGCTGGGGCGTCGAGGGTTGCACCATGAGCCTGCAAACCACGGTTACGGTAGCCACGCCGCGTCGCTTGCGCCTCTGGGTGCTCATCCCTTTGGTTTTTTTCATGGGCTTGGTGGCGTTTCTGGCGGTGGGCCTGAACCGCAACCCCAAGGAAATCCCTTCACCGCTGATCGGCAAAGCTGCGCCGACCTTTGCGCTGCCAGTGGTGGGTTCATCTCAGTTGTTCGGTTCAGCGCAGTTCAAGGGCCAGGTGAGTCTGGTCAATCTGTGGGCCACCTGGTGCGCGGGTTGCCGTGAGGAGCATCCGCTGCTGTTGGCCTTGTCCCGTCAGAAGGGTGTGCAGATGGTGGGCCTCAACTACAAGGAGGTGCAGGCGTCTGAGCTGTCCGGGCAAAGCCCCCTGGGGTCGGATGCCGTCCGACTAGCCACGGCCCGCAGCCAGGCCTGGCTGCAAAAGCATGGTCAGGCATTTCATGTGAATTTGCTCGATCTGGATGGCCGGGTGGGCATGGATTGGGGTGTGTACGGTTTGCCCGAAACCTATCTGG
>JBJOJH010000078.1:0-2594 GCA_046046715.1 Pseudomonadota bacterium
AGTGTGAGGCCCAGAATCAGCAGCAAAAGCAACAAAAATGAAAGTCGGCGGGACACGATGAGACCATCAAAACAGGAGGACGCCAGGCACTGTGCCCACAACACCTGAGCGGGTCAGGTAAATGAGAATTGTATGCATCTAGAATGTTTTTCATGTTCCTGGACATTTCACAACTCCGCGTCAGCTACCCGCACCGTGCCCAGCCTGCCGTACAGGACGTGTCCTTCGGCCTGCGCGCTGGCGACATCGGCGTGCTGATTGGCCCGTCGGGCTGCGGCAAGACCACCTTGCTGCGCGCCATAGCCGGCCTGGAACCCGCTGAGGCTGGGCAGATCCGCCTGGGGGGCATCTTCCTGGGACAGTCACCATCGCAACAGTCGCCGCAGGCAGGCCGGATCGGCATGGTGTTTCAGGATTACGCCCTGTTCCCCCACCTCACTGTGGGGCGCAATGTGGCTTTTGGTCTGAACGCCTGGCCCCGGCCCAGACAGCAGGCCCGGGTCAAGGAAGTACTGGCCCTGGTGGGCCTGGAAGGTGCCGAGGATCGCTACCCGCACGAGCTATCTGGTGGGCAGCAGCAACGGGTGGCGCTGGCGCGTGCCTTGGCGCCCCAACCCCAGCTGCTCTTGCTGGATGAGCCTTTTTCCAACCTCGACGTGGAGCTGCGCGAGCGCTTGGCCCACGAAGTGCGGGCCATTTTGAAGGCGGCCAACACCACTGCCCTATTGGTCACGCACGATCAACAAGAGGCCTTTGCGGTGGGTGATGTGATCGGCGTGATGAACGAGGGCCGGCTGCACCAGTGGGACGACGCCTACACGCTTTACCACCGACCCAGCACGCGCTTTGTGGCCGAGTTCATCGGGCACGGTGTGTTCACACACGCCACCTTGCGCGAGGTGGACCACACGGTGGTGGTGGACACGCCGCTAGGCCTGCTCACTGACGTGGCGGAATGCCCACTACCCAGCGCCTACCGAGACGGTCAATGCGATGTGCTGCTGCGCGCCGATGACATCGTGCATGACGACAGCGCCCGGGTTCAGGCTGAAATCCTGCGCAAAGCGTTTCGGGGCTCGGAGTTTTTGTACACGCTCAGACTGCAGTCCGGCGAGATCGTGCTGGCCCATGTACCCAGTCACCATGACCACAGCGTGGGCGAGTGGATAGGCATACGCCCGCAGGTCGACCATGTGGTGACCTTTCACCGAACCTAACCCGGTCAGCGCGAGGCCCTCAAGTCCGACACCTCCTGGCGCAACTCCTCTGCCCAGGCCCGGCGCTCACGCCCATGCGCTAAAGCCGGCTCGCCGAAATGAATTACTGCGGTGATGCCTGGCGTGTTGAGGGTGCGCCAGACGGACCCCAGCAAGGTGTCATCGCCGATGTAGCAAGGAGCGAGGCTCGTCTGACCCTGGTGGTCCACGAAACTCAAAGCAACTGGCTGCACGGGCACCTCTGCGGAAATAGCTGCCTGGATCAGGTTGGCATGAAAGGGCAGCAAGTTCAGGCCATCGCTGGTGGTGCCTTCGGGAAACACGGCCACCACATCGCCCTCCTTCAGACTTTGCGCGACGTGATGCACCACGCGCAACGCATCACGCCGGGAGGCCCGCTCAATAAACAAGGTGCCCACGCCCGCCGCCAGCGCCCCGATCACCGGCCAGCCGCGCACCTCGGACTTGGACACAAAGCGGCAAAACCGGGCCGCATGCAAGGCGGTAATGTCCAGCCACGAGATGTGATTGGCCACCAGCAGCAGGGGGCCTGCCACAGCGGGCTTGCCCAGCACCCGCAAGGCGATGCCCAGATGAGCCAGCATTTCCAGCGACCAGGCCTGCACCCGCAATTGCCGCTGGGCCACGCTCAGGCGAGGAAAAACAAAAACGATGGTGAGCAAGCCAGCCACAGCATGCCAGGTGGCGCGCAGCAAACGGTAGCTGGCGCGTAACTGCTGCATGCCAGGGGGGATCAGCCGGTTGCGCCAGAGGAAAATCAGGCGCGGTAGGCGAGCTGCCCGCCCACCAGCGTGCATCGCACACGACCAGGCAGCTCGTAGCCTGAAAACGGCGTGTGCTTACCCTGGCTCAGTAGGACCTCTGGCGTCACCAGCCAGTCAGCGGCAGGGTCAAACACACACAGGTCCGCCGCACCGCCCACACGCAAATGGCCCGCATCGGGCGCATAGGTAGCCAGAGCCGAACCCAGCACCCGGGCGGGCGCACTGGTCAGAACCCCCAGCGCCTGCGACAAACTCACACCGTCGTCGCGACTCCACTTCAGGGCCAAACTGAGCAAAAGCTCTAGGCCGGTGGCACCGGGTTCGCTCTCGGCAAAGGGCAGCGCCTTGGCGTCTTCGTCCACCGGGGTGTGGTCTGACACCAGGGCGTCGATGGTGCCATCGGCCAAGCCGGCGCGCAGGGCATCGCGGTCACGCTGTTGGCGCAGCGGCGGGTTCAGGCGCATGCGGCTGTCGAAATAGCCGATATCCACATCGGTCAGGTGCAATGAGTTGATGCTGACATCACAAGTGACATTCAAGCCCTCCGCCTTGGCCTGACGCACCAGGGCCACACCCGCCGCGGCGCCAACAG
>JBJOJH010000079.1:0-3138 GCA_046046715.1 Pseudomonadota bacterium
CTTTGGGCGCACCCCCCCGTGCTGCAATGCACTGATAGAGGCAGGTGTTGCCAAGGTGGTGGTTGCGCTACAAGACCCGAATCCGCTGGTGGCGGGGCAAGGCCTAGCGCGGTTGCAAGCAGCGGGCATCGAGGTAGAGCTACTGGCCGCAGACAGCGCGGTCTCGCTTCAGGCCCGGGAGCTGAATATTGGCTTTTTTAGCCGTATGGTGCGCAAAACGCCCTGGGTGCGGATGAAGATGGCGTCTTCGATGGATGGCACCACGGCTTTGCACAACGGTGCCAGCCAGTGGATCACCGGCCCCGAGGCGCGCTCCGACGGACATGCCTGGCGCGCCAGAGCCAGCGCAGTGCTGACCGGCATCGGCACGGTGCAGAGCGACGACCCCCGACTGGACGTGAGGCTGGTTGAGACACACATACAGCCCAGGCGGGTGGTCGTGGACTCCAGGCTGGAGATCGACCTGAACGCCAAGCTTCTGCAAGCGCCCGGTAAGGTTCTGATTTACACCACGGCGCCGGTAGAGCAGCACAGCGAAAAACGCGCAGCACTGACACATAGAGGTGTTCAGGTCATCAATTGCGGCAGCGCCGATGGCAAAGTTGATTTGGCCGCGATGTTGCGTGACTTGGCTTCGCGCGAAGTCAACGAGTTGCATCTGGAAGCCGGCCACAAGCTCAACGGGTCTTTTTTGCGTGAAGATCTCGTCGACGAGTTGCTGCTGTACCTGGCGCCCAAACTGTTGGGCCCAGGCGCGGGGCTAGCCAACCTCGGGCCCTATACCGAACTCGCCCAAGGGCGGGAATTTGAGTGGCTGGACACCGCGCGGGTAGGTCCCGACCTGCGCCTGCAAGCCAGACCACCTGGACGAGCGGATTTTTAGCGTCTGTGCATTTCCTGGCCCGTCCTGCGGGAAGGGCCAGTTTGTCTGCGAAAATCTGAAGATGTTCACCGGAATCATCACCGCTGTGGGGCGCATCGTCGCCGCACAAGAGCTGGGAAGCTCATCTCAACACGGCAAGCGCCTCTTCATCGAGTGCCCGGCCGGCTACCTTGACGACGTCGGCCTGGGTGACAGCATTGCGCTCAACGGTGCCTGCATGACGGTCACTTCGTTCAGCCTGGCAGACCGGCAGTTCACCATAGTCATCTCAGCCGAGTCGCTGGACAAGACCACCGGCCTGACCCAAATGGGCCCGATCAACCTCGAAAAAGCACTTCGCGCACATGACCGGCTCGGCGGCCATATCGTTTCGGGGCATGTTGATGGCCTGGGCCAGGTCAGCCACTTTGCCCAGGTTGGGGAAAGCTGGGAGCTGCGCATACATATTCCCGCGACGCTAGCCAAATACCTGGCCTACAAGGGGTCCATCACCATCAACGGCGTGAGCCTGACGGTGAATAGCGTCAAGGATTTGGCCGATGGCTGTGAGATCAGCATCAACCTCATACCGCACACCGTAGAAAACACCGCACTGGGTGGCCTCACCGCCGGCGCCTATGTCAACCTCGAGATCGACATGATCGCGCGCTATGTGGAGCGCATGCTCACCAGCGCGCCCACCCCATTCCAGAAAGCTTCCTCATGACAGTCCAGAGTAGCAAAGCCCCCGTCGACGTTTCCCCCGTGGAAGACATCGTGGCCGACATGCGCGCGGGTCGCATGGTGATTCTGATTGACGAAGAAGACCGCGAGAACGAAGGTGATTTGGTGCTCGCCGCAGACCACGTCACACCCGAGGCGATCAACTTCATGGCCCGTTTTGGCCGCGGACTGATTTGCCTGACCCTGACCCGCGAACGCTGCGAACGGCTCAAACTACCCCCCATGGCCGTGCGCAATGGCACCAAGATGAGCACCGCCTTCACCGTCTCCATCGAGGCGGCTGAGGGCGTCACCACCGGCATTTCGGCAGCGGACCGGGCCCGCACGGTGCAGGTTGCCGTGGCTAAAGGTGCCACTGCCGATGACCTGGTACAGCCTGGCCACGTGTTTCCCTTGCAAGCGGTGGACGGCGGCGTGCTGATGCGTGCCGGGCATACCGAAGCTGGCTGCGATCTGGCGGGTATGGCGGGTTGCACGCCGAGCTCGGTGATCTGCGAGATCATGAAAGACGATGGCACCATGGCACGTCTGCCTGATCTGCAGATTTTTGCCGCCGAGCATGGGCTCAAGATCGGGACGATCGCCGACCTGATCGAGCACCGCAGCCGTATGGAATCGCTGATCACCAAGGTGGGCAGCCGCAGCCTCAGCACAGCCTATGGCGACTTCACCCTTCATGCCTTCACCGACCAACCCAGTGCCGGCGTCCACCTGGCGCTGGTCAAAGGCAGATGGGATGCACAAGCCACCGTGCTGGCGCGCGTGCATGAGCCCCTGTCTGTTTTGGACGCACTGGAAATCAATCGCTCCATGCATTCCTGGAGCCTGGATAAAAGCCTGCAACGCATCGAGCAAGAAGGCCAGGGTGTGGTGGTGTTGCTCAATTGCGGGGAGAGCGGCGAGCAACTGCTGGCGCAGTTCGAAGGCACGGCGCGCCCCAGCCAGGCTCCCGAACGCGGTCGCATGGATTTGCGCACTTATGGCATCGGAGCCCAGATTCTGCGTGAGTGTGGCGTGCACAAGATGACATTAATGGGCAGCCCACGCCGCATGCCCAGCATGACCGGCTATGGCCTGGAAATTGTGGGCTACACCGTGCCCACCGACCCCATTGCACACAAGGACTGACCATGTTTGGAGCTGAAAAAGGACATATCGCTGACGTCGATCAGCGCATGAACGGCAAGAAATTGCGCATCGGCATTGTGCAAGCGAGGTTTAACGACAACATCACCAACGCGCTTGCGTCCGCTTGCCGCACCGAGTTGTTGACGCTGGGCGTGCAGGACAAGAACATCGACCATGTGACAGTGCCCGGTGCACTGGAAGTGCCGGTGGCCCTGATGGCCATGGCCGAGAAGTCGCAGTACGACGCGCTGGTGGCCCTAGGCTGCATCATTCGGGGCGAAACCTATCACTTCGAATTGGTCGCCAACGAGTCTTGGGCGGGTGTCAGCCGCGACTCGCAGGACTACCAGTTGCCCATAGCCAACGCCATCAACACCACCGAAAACCTAGAACAAGCCAACGCA
>JBJOJH010000080.1:0-8145 GCA_046046715.1 Pseudomonadota bacterium
GCGTGCCGGTCACGGTAAAGCATCGGATCGGCATCGACAAAACCGAGAGCTACGACTTTGTGCGCGATTTTGTCGGCACCCTCAGTGAGGCGGGTTGCCGGACGTTCATCGTTCACGCCCGAAACGCCTGGCTGCAGGGCCTCTCACCCAAGGCCAACCGCGAGGTGCCGCCCTTGCGCTACGAGCTGGTGCATCGCCTCAAAACAGACTTTCCCCATCTGACCATTGCCATCAACGGCGGTATCACAACCGCCGAGCAGGTGCAGACGCAATTGAGCCAGCTCGACGGGGTCATGGTGGGGCGTGAGGCTTATCACAACCCCTGGTGGCTGGCAGTTTGGGACGAGCAGTTTTATGGTCTGCCTGCCAGTGGATTGACCCGGGACGAGGTCGAACAACAGATGGTGGATTACATGGCGCGCCAGGCGCGCGACTTTGGCACGCCTTGGTCCACCGTTGCGCGGCATATGCTGGGGCTGCGTCACGGCTTGCCTGGCGCCAGGCGTTGGCGCCAGGTTTGGAGTGATCACCGACTCAAAGGCTACTCACCGCAAGAAGTGATGGCGCTGGCGCACCAGACCGCACCTAAGGAGGTCTGACGCGTGGCCCAACCGACGATCCTTGCGATCAGGCTGCTGCCTGCAGCCCGTTCTGGAAATGCAGGGCCATGCGCTCGCGCGTCGTGGTCGGGTCCCGGGCCAGCAGGGCCGCCAGGATGGCGCGATGCTCGCTCAAGGATTCTTCGACGCGGCCATGTTTGAGCAGTGAGTTGTGCCGGTTGAGCTTCATCACCTTACGCAAGTCCGCCACCATCTGGTTACGCCAGCGGTTATTGGCCAAGGCCAGCAGCTTTTGGTGGAATTGTTCGTTCAGCTCAAAGTAACGTTCGGTATCGCGGGCATTGCCGGATGCAGCAAGCTCCAGTGAGTCGTGCAGAACCTGAAGTTCCTTCAATGCTGCATCACTGGCCGTGCTAGCCACCACACTGGCTGCGTCGGATTCCAGCAGGCTGAGGAGGTGATAGATCTCACGCAGGTCTTGCTCCGACACTTCGGTCACGTAGGCACCGCGACGCACCTTCATGGTGACCAAGCCCTCCGCGGCCAGTACCTTGAGGGCCTCGCGCATGGGCGTGCGGCTGATGCCGTAGGCCTCGGCAATCTTCATCTCATCGATCCAGCTGCCCGGCTCCAACTCGCGATTGAAAATGCGCTGACGCAGCAGTTCAGCCACATCCTCGTAGAGTGCGCGGGGGGACAATGAAAGGGCTGCCATGACGTGGGATTGTAAGCTGGCCTGAATATTTTGAATGAATAATTATAAATAATGTAAACTTGTTCGACTTGACGCAACCTGCCAAGACGCGGCGCGAATCCTGCTTTGAAGGGTTGGGCTGCCTTCAGGCGATATCCACTGTCCAACTGCGAAACGTGAAGCCATGACCACTGACAAGCATCCCTCATTCCAAACAGCCAGCCTGGAGGCTTGGGAAAAAGCAGCTGCCAAATCGGCGCCAGGTGGTGATGTGAATGCCCTCAATTGGGTGACGCCAGATGGCATCAGTGTCAAACCGCTCTACACCGCAGCCGATACGCAAAATCTGCCTTATGCCGACACCTTGCCAGGTTTCGAGCCTTTTCTGCGCGGTCCTCAGGCCACCATGTACGCGGTGCGCCCCTGGACGATCCGGCAGTACGCCGGTTTTTCGACCGCCGAAGAGTCCAATGCCTTCTATCGCAAGGCGCTGGCTGCAGGCGGGCAGGGCGTGTCGGTGGCGTTTGACCTGGCCACGCACCGCGGCTATGACTCTGATCATCCCCGCGTGACGGGCGATGTCGGCAAAGCCGGGGTGGCGATCGACTCGGTCGAGGACATGAAGATTCTGTTCAACGAAATTCCCTTGGACAAGGTCTCGGTTTCCATGACCATGAATGGCGCGGTGCTGCCGGTGTTGGCGGGCTATGTGGTGGCCGCAGAGGAGCAGGGCGTGAGCCAGGACAAGCTCTCGGGCACGATCCAGAACGACATCCTCAAGGAGTTCATGGTTCGCAACACCTACATCTACCCGCCGCAGCCCAGTATGCGCATCATTGGCGACATCATTGAGTACACCGCCAAGAACATGCCCAAGTTCAACTCGATCTCGATATCGGGTTACCACATGCAGGAGGCGGGCGCGAACCAGGCGCTGGAGTTGGCCTTTACCCTGGCCGACGGCAAGGAATACGTCAAGACGGCGATTGCCAAGGGCATGGATGTCGATGACTTCGCGGGGCGCCTGAGCTTCTTCTGGGCCATCGGCATGAACTTCTATCTTGAAGTGGCCAAGATGCGCGCTGCGCGTCTGTTGTGGTGCCGCATCATGAAAGGCTTTGATGCTAAAAAGCCCAAGAGCCTGATGTTGCGCACCCACTGCCAGACCAGCGGCTGGAGCCTGACCGAGCAAGACCCCTACAACAATGTGGTGCGCACCACCATCGAGGCCATGGCGGCTGTGTTTGGCGGCACGCAGAGCCTGCACACCAACAGTTTTGACGAAGCCATTGCGCTGCCCACAGAGTTTTCGGCCCGCATTGCCCGCAACACCCAGCTCATCATCCAGGAAGAAACCCACATCACCAATGTGATCGATCCCTGGGCTGGCAGCTACATGATGGAAAAGCTGACTCAGGACATGGCGGACGCCGCCTGGGCCATCATTGAAGAGGTGGAGGCCATGGGCGGCATGACCAAGGCCGTGGATTCTGGTTGGGCCAAGCTCAAGATCGAGGCCGCTGCTGCAGAGAAGCAGGCACGTATTGACTCCGGTCGAGATGTGATCGTGGGCGTGAACAAATACAAGCTCAAGTCCGAAGATGCCATCGAAGCCCGCGATATTGATAACGTGGCTGTGCGAGACGGTCAGATTGCCCGTCTGCAATCGATCAAGTCCAGCCGGGACAGCGCTGCCGTCGAAGCCGCCCTGTCCGCCTTGACAGCGGCTGCCGAAGCCGGTGATGGCAACCTGCTGGACCTGTCCATCAAGGCCATCCGTCTACGTGCCACCGTGGGGGAGGTGAGCGATGCGCTCGAAAAAGTGTTTGGCCGTCACCGTGCCGATACCCAAAAGGTGACAGGTGTCTATGCCGCTGCATTTGATGCTGCCGATACCGAAGCCGACACCATGGCCTATTGGGACGCCCTCAAGGCAGACATTGCTGGTTTTGCAGAGGCGCAAGGTCGCCGTCCGCGCGTGATGATCAGCAAACTGGGCCAGGATGGCCATGACCGGGGCGCCAAAGTGGTGGCCACAGCCTTTGCCGACCTGGGCTTTGACGTGGACATGGGCCCGCTCTTTCAAACCCCGGAAGAATGTGCGCGCCAGGCCATCGAAAACGATGTGCATGCGGTAGGCGTGTCCACCCTGGCCGCTGGCCACAAGACCCTGGTGCCCGCCATCATTGCGGAATTGAAAAAGCAGGGCGCTAACGACATCATCGTGTTCGTGGGCGGTGTGATTCCGCGACAGGACTACGACTTCTTGTACCAGTCCGGCGTCAAGGGCATTTATGGTCCAGGTACACCGATACCTGCCAGCGCTCGTGACGTGCTGGAGCAAATCAAAAAGGCTGTGGCTTGATTCAGGCTAGGTTCAAGCCAGGCTTGACCACTGTGCGCCCGAGGTTGCCCTGTGCTGCTTGAAGCCATCCTTCATGGGCAGCTCATGGCCCAGCGCCGCGCCATCGCCAAGGCCATCACGCTGCTGGAGTCCACCCGGGCTGACCACCGGGCGCAGGCGGACGAGCTGCTGACCGCTTTGTTGCCGAGCGCCGGCAAGGCTTTTCGGCTGGGCATCAGCGGCGTGCCGGGCGTTGGCAAGTCCACCTTCATTGAAACATTGGGGCTGTACCTGATCGAGCAGGGGCACCGGGTGGCCGTGCTGGCGGTAGACCCTAGCAGCACCGTGTCGGGTGGCTCGATTCTGGGTGACAAGACCCGCATGGAGCGTCTGTCGGTGCATGAGCGAGCCTATATCCGCCCCAGCCCCAGCAGCGGGACCCTGGGTGGTGTGGCAGAAAAAACCCGCGAGGCCATGCTGGTCTGCGAGGCCGCCGGCTTTGATGTGGTCATTGTCGAGACCGTGGGCGTGGGCCAGTCCGAGACTGCGGTGCAGGGCATGACCGACATGTTTGTGCTCATGCAGCTGCCCAATGCCGGGGATGACCTGCAAGCCATCAAGAAAGGCGTGATGGAGCTGGCGGATCTGGTGGTAATCAACAAGGCTGACATCGACCCTGACGCTGCCATGCGAGCACAAGCGCAAATCACCTCATCACTGCGCTTGTTGGGCATGGTGGGGCAGCCCGATGCCGCCCATCACCACGCCGATAACTGGCATCCGCAGGCCATGCAGCTCTCTGCTTTGCAGGGTTCCGGCGTGCCCGAGTTCTGGGCCCATGTGCAGCAGTTCCGGCAACTGCAGGTGGCCAATGGCAAGCTGGAGCGTCGCCGTCAGACTCAGGCTCTGGCGTGGATGTGGGAGCGCATCGAATCCGGCCTCAAACAAGCCTTCAAGCAATCTGCGCGTGTGGCCGAGCTACTGCCGGCCATGACCGCACAGGTTCAAAATGGGCAATTGGCGGCCTCGACGGCTGCACGCCAGTTGCTGCAAGTTCACCTTAAATCCCTGGGATGAGTTTTCATCCTGAATCTTTTTTTAACAAGAGTAGTCCATATGCACGACATCCTAGAACAACTTGAAAAAAAGCGTGCCGCAGCCCGGCTGGGCGGTGGTCAAAAGCGCATCGACGCTCAGCACGGCAAAGGCAAGCTGACCGCCCGAGAGCGCATCGAGATCCTGCTGGATGAAGGCACTTTTGAAGAATGGGACATGTTTGTCGAGCACCGCTGCGTGGACTTCGGCATGGACGAGAACAAGATTCCAGGTGACGGCGTGGTCACAGGCTACGGCATGATCAACGGCCGACTGGTGTTTGTGTTTAGCCAGGACTTCACGGTGTACGGCGGTGCCTTGTCCGAAACACACGCAGAAAAAATCTGCAAGATCATGGACCAGGCCATGAAGGTGGGCGCCCCGGTGATTGGTTTGAACGATTCAGGTGGTGCCCGTATTCAGGAGGGTGTGGCCAGCTTGGGCGGCTATGCCGAGGTGTTCCAGCGCAACGTGATGGCCAGCGGTGTGGTGCCCCAGATCAGCATGATCATGGGCCCTTCGGCGGGTGGCGCGGTGTATTCGCCAGCTTTGACCGACTTCATCTTCATGGTCAAGGACACCTCCTACATGTTTGTGACCGGCCCTGAGGTGGTCAAGACCGTGACCCACGAGGAGGTCACGGCCGAGGAGCTGGGCGGTGCGCTCACCCACACCACCAAGAGCGGTGTGGCCGACATGGCTTTCGAGAACGATGTCGAAGCCCTGCTGATGTTGCGCCGCCTGTACAACTACCTGCCGCTCAACAACAAGGAAAAGGCCCCGGTTCGCAAGAGCGGTGACCCCATCGACCGCATGGACACCAGCCTGGATACCCTGGTGCCCGACAACCCTAACAAGCCTTACGACATGCGCGAGCTCATCGCCAAAACGGTGGATGACGGCGACTTCTTTGAACTGCAGCCCGACTACGCCAAGAACATCCTGATCGGCTTTGCCCGCATGGATGGCCAGACGGTCGGTATCGTGGCCAACCAGCCTCTGGTGCTGGCCGGCTGCCTGGATATCAAGAGCTCCATCAAAGCCGCACGTTTTGTGCGCTTTTGTGACGCCTTCAACATCCCCGTCATCACATTTGTGGATGTGCCCGGTTTCATGCCTGGCACGAGCCAGGAATTTGGCGGCATCATCAAGCACGGTGCCAAGTTGCTCTATGCGTACGCCGAGTGCACAGTGCCCAAGATTACCGTGATCACCCGCAAGGCCTATGGCGGCGCTTACGACGTGATGGCCTCCAAGCATTTGCGTGGCGATGTCAACTTTGCCTGGCCCAACGCCGAGATTGCGGTGATGGGTGCCAAGGGCGCGGTGGAGATCATCTTCCGCGAAGACAAGGGTGACCCGGAAAAGCTGGCCGCCAAAGAGGCCGAATACAAGGCACGCTTTGCCAACCCGTTTGTCGCGGGTGCGCGCGGCTTTATTGATGACGTGATCCTGCCGCACGAGACCCGTAAGCGCATTTGCCGCTCACTGGTCATGCTTAAGGACAAGAAGATCGAGAACCCGTGGCGTAAGCACGGTAATGTTCCGCTGTGAGCCTCGGCGTGGTTAAGGCGCGTGTGAGTGCTGGATCGGGAGGCCTGGGCGTTTTGCTCCGTGTCCCCCGCGCTACGCGCTCCTCCTTGACCTGCGCAAAACACCCAGACCACCCGATCTTGGGCGGTGGGTCTGCTGTCGTTCCAAATACTTCCTCCTTCGCAGCAATGGGTGCGGCGTGTCTGCCGCAGCGAAGTCAAGGAGGAGCCCGCAGGGCGGGGGACATGAGCGCAGGTGGATACGCCGCGCCTATTGCGGTCTTGGCCACGACTGCCCTCAAGCACCATCACTGAATTTCCGAAAAGGAGACTGAACATGTTTACCAAAATCCTGATCGCCAACCGTGGCGAAATCGCCTGCCGTGTCATCGTTACTGCCCGCAAGATGGGCATCAAGACCGTGGCGGTGTACTCTGATGCCGACCGCGACGCACGCCATGTGATGCTGGCCGACGAGGCGGTCAATATCGGTCCGGCCACAAGCCGCGAGAGCTATTTGCTCGCTGACAAGATCATTGCCGCTTGCAAGCAGACCGGTGCACAGGCGGTGCATCCCGGCTATGGTTTTTTGAGCGAAAACGCAGAGTTTTCCAAGCGGGTGGAAGAAGAAGGCATCGCCTTCATCGGCCCCAAGCACTACTCGATTGGTGCCATGGGCGACAAGATCGAGTCCAAGAAGCTGGCGGGTGCTGCCGGCGTGAACTGCATTCCGGGTGTGAACGATGCTATCGAGTCCGCTGAAAAAGCGGTCGAGATCGCCAAGGGCATCGGCTACCCCGTGATGATCAAGGCCAGTGCTGGCGGCGGCGGCAAGGGGCTGCGTGTGGCCTTCAACGACAAAGAGGCTTTTGAGGGGTTTACCAGTTGCCGCAACGAGGCGCGCAACAGCTTTGGTGACGACCGCGTTTTCATCGAGAAATTTGTCGAAGAGCCACGCCACATCGAAATTCAGCTCATCGGCGACAGCCACGGCAATGTGCTGTACCTCAACGAGCGCGAGTGCTCCATCCAGCGTCGTCACCAGAAAGTGATTGAAGAGGCGCCATCTCCTTTCATCAGCGACGCGACCCGCAAGGCGATGGGCGAGCAGGCCGTGGCCCTGGCCAAGGCGGTGAAATACCAAAGTGCCGGCACGGTGGAATTTGTGGTCGGCAAGGACCAGAGCTTCTACTTCCTGGAGATGAACACCCGCTTGCAGGTGGAACACCCTGTGACCGAGGCCATTACCGGCCTGGACCTGGTGGAACTGATGATCCGCGTCGCCGCTGGCGAGAAACTGCCCCTCACCCAAGCCGATGTGAAGCGCAACGGCTGGGCCATCGAGTGCCGTATCAACGCTGAAGACCCATTTCGCAACTTCTTGCCCAGCACGGGCCGTCTGGTGCGCTTTGCGCCGCCCGAGCAAACCATGTGGCAGGGCGATACCGAGCATCTGTTTGGTGTGCGGGTGGACACCGGCGTACAGGACGGTGGCGAAATCCCGATGTACTACGACTCGATGATTGCCAAGCTCATCGTGCACGGCAAGGACCGCAATGACGCCATCGGCAAGATGCGCGAAGCGCTCAATGGTTTTGTCATTCGAGGCGTGTCCAGCAACATCCCCTTTCAGGCGGCACTGCTGGCGCATCCCAGGTTTGTCAGTGGCAATTTCAACACTGGCTTCATCGCCGAGCAATATTCCAAGGGCTTCCGGGCCGAGGATGTGCCGCATGACGATGCGGCCTTCCTGACCGCACTCGCCGCCTTCGTTCGTCGCAAGTCGCGCGAGCGGGCCGCCACCATCAGTGGCCAGCTACCAGGTTACGCCGTGAACGCGGGCAAGGACTATGTGGTGGTCACTCTGGCTGCCGATGGCAACAACGCCTATACGCCGGTCCGTGTGGATGAGTTTGTGGG
>JBJOJH010000081.1:0-4885 GCA_046046715.1 Pseudomonadota bacterium
GAATGACACCCTGCCATTCCAGGTCATGGCGACTCGGGTGGGGGCCTTTCCGCCTTCGATATGCTGGCGCACCTCATCCGTGTCCAGAGGATGGCGTGCATAGCGGACAACCGCCTTGCTCTCGTCCTGGGCCTTGAGTTCACATTCGCGGTCAACGCTGAAATCTGGGGGCGCCTCCTGCGTCGTCAGCCATTGAGCCATGGCAATAGAAGGGGAAACAGTGGTGTTGATCAGGCTGACACCAAAGCCATCCAGGCATTTCACCATCATGGTAATCACCTCGTCGGCACGTGCCTGGCTGCCAGCGTCGATGACCAGCAGGCGGGCGACCGGGTCTATCCATACCCAGACAGTCGATTGCTTGGTGAAGGCCATGGGCAACAGTGAGAGCTTCAAATCTTCTTTGATCTCGCGCAGCTCCTTTTTGCCAGGTTTGCGCCCTTCCATGGCTTCCATCTGCGCGGCTCGTTCGTTGGCTTTGCGCGCAATGACGGATGACGGAACGGCCTTGACTTCAACCATCAACTTGCAAATTCGTTGGCCGGCAACGATTTCGACCAAGGGTCCGTGTTTTTCACCCCGGGGTTCAACCCAGCCTATTGATTTTTCCTGGCTGGCACCACACTCCTCAAAACGTGCTTTGTCCAGCGCAGCCTCCATATCGGCCGCCTGCGCATCCCAGCCCGGTTGGATGCGATACATCATCATGTTTTTGAACACGCTTCACCCTTATCAAATCAGAAAGGCAGGGATCGTAACGTTGAATTAGAAACGGCCCTCAAGGGGCCGTCACGTGAAGTACCAAGAGACCTGTTCACTTGGGTTTAATGGAGCAAGTGTTCCAGCCAAACAGGGCGTATGGGGGACACCATCCTGTGGCGCCCGTTGCCAAGGGCACCAAACCCAGCCAACCCCAGGCACCGATGGTGCCCGTTGCAGCGAGTCCAACCAAAACGACGCCCGCCGATATCCTCACCACTCGGTCTATGCCACCGACATTGGCTTTCATGACGATCTCCTGAAAAAGCTTGAAGGTTGAAGGAAAAACGAAACAAGTATCGTCAGTTTAGTCAGCGACTGTGTAGCCTTCTTCGACGATGACTTGCACCAGAGCCGGCTTGTCCTTATCGGAATTGATGCTGACCCGGTTCTGGTTGCGATCGATGGAGACCTTTGCGTTCGGGTCTACTTGCAGCAACGCCCTCGTGACGGCCTTTTCACAATGACCGCAGGTCATTCCGGTAACGGTCAATTCGTAATTCATGGTGAGTCCTTTTTTACTTGTCGCCAGAGCCTTGAGAACAGAATCAGAAGCATGATGCTGTTTCAAGTGTCCATGCCCTCAGCGGGATTTTCCTTGACTTGAATCAAGGTGAACCAGTTCGAACAGGATCACCATGAAGCCCAAGCCTATGAACACTCAGACTGAAAGCCCAACCGAGCTGGATATCGGTATCGAAGGCATGACCTGCGCATCGTGCGTAGCGCGTGTCGAAAAGGCCCTGAAAAAGGTGCCTGGCGTGTCTGACGTCTCTGTCAATCTGGCGACAGAATCAGCTCGCGTAAAAACCACCTCGACAACGTTCAATCAGGCCGTACTGTGGCGAGCCGTGCGCGATGCGGGTTACGAGCCCAAGGCAGTGAACGTGCAGCAAGACGAGGTGCAAAACCGTTCTCCTTGGACGGGTTTTACTCCCGTTGCCTGGGGTGTTTTGCTGTCCTTTCCGCTACTGCTACCCATGTTGGGAGACTTGTTTGGCATGCACTGGATGTTGCCAGGGTGGGCCCAATTCGTATTGGCCACACCGGTTCAATTTGTGTTGGGTGCCCGCTTCTACAAGGCGGGCTGGCACGCCTTGAAAGCCCTGACCGGCAATATGGACCTGCTGGTAGCGCTGGGTACCTCGGCTGGCTGGGCATTGTCCACATGGCTTTGGCTGACCGCCAAACCCGGAACCATGGTGCATCTTTATTTTGAGGGGTCTGCGGTTGTCGTGACTCTGGTGCTGCTGGGGAAATGGCTGGAGACTCGAGCCAAGCGCCAAACCACGGAGGCCATACGGGCCCTGCATGCCTTGCGGCCGGATCAGGCCCACTTGTTGGGTCGAGAAGGTGAACAGGATGTGCCTGTTGCCGAGTTGCTGACGGGTGATCACCTGGTGGTGAGGCCTGGCGAGCGCTTTCCTGCAGACGGCCACGTTCTTCAGGGGCAGACTCAGGTGGATGAGTCCATGCTCACGTGCGAGCCCCTCCCGGTCATCAAGGAACCGGGTGCCAAGTTGACCGGTGGCTCCATCAACGGGGAAGGCCGTGTGGTGATGCAGGTGGACGCTGTAGGTGCAGATTCGGTGTTGTCACACATCATTCGCCTGGTGGAAGATGCCCAGGCGGCCAAAGCGCCCATACAGCGGCTGGTGGATCAGGTTGCAGCGGTTTTTGTCCCCGTGGTGATGGTGGTGGCCTTGATCACGTTTGTGGGCTGGCTCTGGGGCGCTGGCGCCTCGTTTGAGACTGCCCTGATCCATGCGGTGGCGGTGTTGGTGATTGCCTGTCCCTGCGCGCTGGGATTGGCGACGCCGGTGGCCATCATGGCCGGAACGGGTGTGGCGGCGCAGCATGGCATATTGATCAAGGATGCCCAGGCCCTGGAGACGGCCCATCGGGTGGACACCATCGCTTTTGATAAAACGGGCACCTTGACCTTGGGTCAGCCCAGATTGATTGCGCTGGAACCGGCCCCTGCCGCAGACGAATCCCGGGTGTTGGCCGTGCTGGCCAGTCTTCAAAGCGCAAGCGAGCATCCTTTGGCAAAAGCGGTGCTGAAGGTGGTCAATGAGAGGGGTGTGAAAGCGGCGATGGCCGAGCAGGTTCGCGCTGTGCCTGGTCGTGGCACTGAGGGCGTCGTAGCCGGGCGCACTTACCGGCTGGGCAGTTTGCGCTGGATGGCGGAGCTGGGCGTGGACACGGCGGTGCTGGCTGAGCGAGCCGATGCCCTGAAGTTGCAGGGTGCCACTGTGTCGGTTCTTGCCGAGCATATGAGCTCCGTTGGTGATGATCTGTCTGGGCCGACTCCACACATGGCGCTGGCCTTGCTGGCTTTCGGTGATGAGCCCAAGCCAGGCGCTCAAGCGGCGATTGCGGGCTTGCGCGAGCGGGGACTGCGCTTGATCATGATTTCTGGTGATAACGAGGGTGCGGCCCATGCCATGGCCATCCGCCTGGGCTTGCGCCCCCAGGAGGGCGAAGTGATGGCCGAGGTGCTGCCAGCAGACAAGGCTGGCCATGTGCAGGCACTCAAACAGGGTGGCCACACTGTCTTGATGGTGGGCGATGGCATCAACGATGCTCCAGCTCTCGCCGCCGCAGATGTCGGCATGGCCATGGCCAACCCGGGGGCCGGCACCGATGTTGCCATGCACGCCGCGGGCATTACCTTGATGCGGGGTGATATCTCTTTGGTGTCGGCAGCTCTCGACATCTCAAGTCGAACAGTTGCCAAAATACGCCAAAATCTGTTTTGGGCATTCGCCTATAACGTCGCTGGTATTCCATTGGCAGCGCTGGGCTACCTCAGCCCGGTGGTCGCCGGCGCCGCCATGGCCATGAGTTCAGTGAGCGTAATCAGTAATGCTCTGCTGCTCAAGCGCTGGAAACCCCAGCGCTGACCTGGCAGCAATTACTTGATAAGACCTTCTGCCTTCATTGCCGCGACCACGCCTGGTCGGGCTCCTACCCGTTCACGGTAGGCCAGCAAGTTCGGCAGATTTGACATATCCACGCCCACCCGAGGGGCCCACCCGGTCACGGTGAAAAGATAGCCGTCAGCCACAGTAAAAGTGTCACCCATCAGGTAGGAGCGGCCCGCCAGTTCGCCTTCCACCCACTTCAAGCGACCAGCCAGGCGATCTCTGGCCATGTCTTTTGCGGCATCCGGCATGCCTGGTGCGAAGAGTGGGGAAAAACCCTTGTGCAGCTCGGTGCCGATGAAATTGAGCCACGACTGCAGGCGGTAGCGCTCTAGCGTTCCGTTGGCAGGTGCCAGCTGCTTATCGGGTACCTGATCTGCGACGTACTGAACGATGACAGGACCTTCGGTGATCTTGGTGCCGTCATCCAGCTCCAGCAAAGGCACATAACCCAGCGGGTTGATGGTGTAGTAGTCGGTGCCGTCTGGCAGTTTGTGTGTTCTGGTTGGTGCTGGAATGGCCGTGAATGCAAGCCCTGACTCGTGCATGGTAATGTGGGCAGACAGCGAGCACGCGCCCGGCGAGTAATAAAGCTTCATGGGAAACAACCTCAAGATAATTGAACTTTGGGCTTCAATTCGCCCAGCTTTGAATGTGCGCAACGAGCACAGTTGCCATGATAGGCCCATGTGAGGAAATAGGCCCGTCGGTAAAATCGGTCTTTCCCCCTGTCTTTTTAACGACGCCAGCCGGCGCAACACCATGCTTTACCCCCAGGAATTTGATGTCATCGTTGTCGGTGGTGGCCATGCTGGCACCGAAGCTGCACTTGCCGCGGCACGCATGGGTGCACGCACGCTGCTGCTGAGCCACAACATCGAAACCTTGGGGCAGATGAGCTGCAATCCTTCCATCGGCGGTATAGGCAAGGGCCACCTGGTGAAGGAAGTGGACGCATTGGGTGGCGCCATGGCGCTGGCAACCGATGAGGGCGGCATACAGTTCAGAACGCTCAACAGCAGCAAGGGCCCGGCTGTGCGAGCCACGCGCGCCCAGGCTGATCGGATTTTGTACAAGGCCGCCATACGCCGTAAGCTGGAAAACCAGCCCAACTTGTGGTTGTTCCAGCAGGCGGTCGATGACCTGATGGTGGAGGGCGACCGCGTGGTGGGTGCGGTCACGCAAGTCGGCATACGCTT
>JBJOJH010000082.1:0-3428 GCA_046046715.1 Pseudomonadota bacterium
GGGCCATGACCAGGGCGCCGGTGACGAACTGCAGTGTTCCCATGAGCGCGGAGGCCGAGCCGGCGACCGGACCGTGGTCGTCCAGCGCTAGCACGGCCGTGGTGGGGATGACCAGGCCCAGAAAGCCGAAGCCCAGGAACAGCATGCCCAGCATCAGGGCCAGGTAGTCCCAGCCCGCCAAGAACATCGCCAGCAGCAGCACCATGGTGCCGCAATAGCCTGATATGGCCACCTTGACCATAGGCACCATGCCAAAGCGCTGGCCCAGCCGGCCCGTGAATTGCGACACGCCTATGAAAGACGCCGCATTGGCCGCGAAGGCCAAGCTGTACTGGCGTGGCGTGAGGCCATAGTGGTCGATCAGCACAAAAGACGAATTGGCCAGGTAGGCAAAAAAGCTCGACATGCCGAAGGCGCCAATAAACACCAGGCCCATGAAGCGCCGATGCCGCAATAGCTGACCGTAGGCGGCCAGGGCGCTGCCCACGCTGCTTTCCAGGCGCGCCGCGGGTGGTCGGGTTTCGGGCAGGCTGGTCGCGAGCAAGACCAAGCCCAGTACGGCAGCTACCGTCACAGCCCAGAAGACGCTGCGCCAGCCGGCCCATTCGATCAAGAAACTGCCAGTGAGCGGCGCCAGGATGGGCGACACGCTAAAGACCAGCATCAGCAGCGAGATCAGGCGGGCCGCGTCGTGGCCAGTGTGCAGGTCGCGCACCACAGCGCGTGGCACCACCATGCCGGCGCAGGCACCCAGACCTTGCACAAATCGCAGGGCGACCAGGGTGTCGATGTCGGGTGCCAGCGCACAGCCCACGCTACCCACGCCAAACAGGATCAGGCCAAAGTACAGCGGCGGTTTGCGGCCAACCATGTCGGACACGGGGCCGTAAATGATTTGCCCGATGCCCAGCGAGATGAAGAAGGCCATCAAGCTGGCCTGCACTGCACTCACGGAGGCACCCAGGCTCTGGCCTATGGATGGAAGCGCGGGCAGGTACATGTCGATGGCGAAAGGACCGATGGCCGAAAGCAGACCGAGCACCAGGGCGGTGCCCATCAAATTTGTTTTCATGTTGTGGGGGTCAGGAGGGCCGCTGGGGCCTGGTGCGCCGAAGTTCACGCAACATGAAGAGGTACAAGCCCTCGACTTTCTCGCGCGCCCAAGGCGTTTTGCGCAAAAACTTCAGGCTTGAATTCACGCTGGGGTCATGTGTGAAACAGCGCACAGGAATGCGCAGACCCAACTCTGCCCAGCCGTAGTGCTCGGCCAGTGCCGTCACCATGGCCTCCAGCGTGACGCCGTGCAAAGGGTTGCGGGGCTGTGCGGCCGGCGGCGCTGGTGGCTTTGAAGGCAGATCAGATTCAGGCATGGCAGGATTTTGGCACTCGGCGCTCACCACAGCGGCACCTTGATGACACATCCTGCCACGGCACTTGCGGCCAGCACCGGCAGGACGCCCAGCTTGAAGCGCAAGAGCGCCGTGGCCGCGCCCAGGCTGATGAGGGTGGCGGCCAGATCGGCTGGACCGGTAAAGCCTGCGGGCCAGAACACGTGGTAGCCGAAAAACAGCGCCAGATTGACGATCACACCCACCACGGCCGCGGTGATGGCCGTGAGTGGAGCGGTCAGGCCGATGTGGTGACGGGTCGATTCCACCAACGGTGCGCCCGCAAAGATGAAGATGAAGGAGGGCAAAAAGGTGAACCAGGTCGCGACGACCGCTGCACAAGCACCCGCCATGAATAAGGCCTCGGGCCCGAACAGGGCGCGGGCATGGCCGCCCAGGTAGCCCACAAAGGCCACCACCATGATCAGCGGACCCGGCGTGGATTCGCCCAGAGCCAGGCCATCCATCATCTGCGCGGCCGACAACCAACCCGCATCCACCACCGCGCCTTGGTAGACATAGGGCAACACTGCGTAGGCGCCACCAAAAGTCAGCAGCGCGGCCTTGGTGAAGAACCAGCCCATCTGCGTCAGGGTGTGTTGCCAGCCTCCGGTCCATGTCAGCAAGCCCAGGCTCGCAGCCCAAAGTAGCAAGCCTCCGACGAGCACTTTGCCTAGGCCGCCCCAGGTGTAGCGCGCATGAACAGGGGGTGGTGTGTTGTCATCCAGCAGGGCTGGGCCATAGCCTTGCACTGCCTTGCCATGCCCACCTCCTGACCGAAACTGCTCTGGCATCGTGCGCCCACCTAGCCAGCCCAACACCGCTGCCGCAGCCACGATGACGGGAAACGGGAACTTGAAAGCAAAGATGGCCACAAAGGACGCCACTGCCACGCCCCACAGCAGCGGGCTTTTGAGGGTGCGACCACCAATGCGGTGCGCCGCCTGCAGCACGATGGCTACCACGGCGGGTTTGATGCCGTACAGCAGCCCGGCAACTAGCGGCACTTGGCCATAGCCGACATACAGCCACGACAGTCCGATCAGGATGAGTAGTGATGGCAGCACAAACAGCGTGCCAGCCATGATGCCGCCCCAGGTTCGGTGCATCAGCCAGCCAATGTAGGTAGCCAGCTGCTGTGCCTCCGGGCCGGGCAGCACCATGCAATAGTTGAGCGCATGCAAAAAACGCTGCTCGGAGAGCCAGCGCCGTCGTTCCACCAACTCCTGGTGCATCAAGGCAATCTGGCCGGCAGGCCCGCCAAAACTGATGAAGCCCAGCTTGAGCCAGAAGGCAAAGGCCTGCCAGAAGCTGACCGGTGCGGGCACTTCCGGAGCCTCTTGCGATGGCTTTTGTGGCAAGCGGTCTGTCATCAGTAATGCGGCGGCAGGTCGTCGCGCAGGCTTCGAAAGGTGGGCGAAGCGGGCTCGCTGGCTTGTTCGCGCAGGTGGGCCAGTTCACGCAGCAGCAGGTCGATTTGTTGCTGTTGGCGCACCACGGTCTGGTTCAGACTGTCGAGCAGGTCTTCGGTAAAACTGGCCTTGATCTCCAGGTCTGTGAGGCGCTGCTCAGTGCGCGGGTCTGACGATGTTTCTGGGGCTTGGGAACTATGCATGCCGGTATTGGACACGATGCGGACCCGATGTGAACGAGATGGGCGACGGGTGGCCGAGGCAGGATTAACTCAGGATGGAATTTCGGCCCCGCGCTGTGCAAATCCATCGGCGAACGCCTCACGCAAGTAGGCCACAAAGACTGCCACGGCCCGGGGGACGTGTGCCGAGTAAGGGCGTATGGCGTAAAAGGTTTCGGCAAAACCGCCCACGCAACGCCATTGGGGCAGCACCTGCACCAACTTGCCAGCTTGCAGGGCCGCTTGCGCGCTGAAGTCGGGCAGCATCGCAATGCCCAGGCCACCCAGTGCCGCCTCGCGCAAGGCCTCGCTGTTGTTGGCCGACAGCGCGCCAGACACCGGCACCGTGACACGTTCTTGCTGTAGTTCAGAAAGGGTAGGCTGGGGCTCGAAGGTCCAGGCTGGTG
>JBJOJH010000083.1:0-3170 GCA_046046715.1 Pseudomonadota bacterium
GGTATACAGTTTATATCGATAGCACAGGGGGATCAAGTGCCCCACACCTGTCTATGCCACGCGGAGTTGCCGTCAGACTTCTTCCAAAACCAATGTCCAGGGTGATTTTTGCCAGGCGATAGCCTCCTCACGCAACAGATAGGCGGATTGAGGGTAGTTGCTGGCCCAATCGGACTGATATTTAAGTTGTATGGTCTGAGGCCGGGTAGCTGGAAACTGGAATTCCAGTCCCTTCACGTCTGGATCGCGCCGGGCATGGCACAGCATCACGGCCAGGCGTAGCGCGACGAGTTGCTGCACCAACACGACGTCAGAAAAGTCGATATCGAGCTTCTTCAACTTGCCGCGCTGTCCCAGCACCAGCTGGCTCAGTCGGTGCAATTCAGGCAGGGCAAAGCCGGGTGCATCTGCGTTGTCCAGGATGTAGGCACCGTGCCTGTGGTGGCTGCTTTCGGAAATATGACAACCCAACTCATGCAGGTTGGCTGCCCATCCAAGTTTGCGCAGATGTCGAGATTCCTCTGCCGGGGAGGCGCATGTGTTCTGACGCAGTTGCTGAAAAATGGCGGATGCAACAGTGTGAACCCTCTGCGCTTGCTGGGGGTCGACACAGAACTTTCGGGCCAGTTGGCTCACGGAGGCCGATCGCAGGTCTGTGTCCCCATGGTCACGCTGCACCAGATCGTGCAAGACCCCATGGCGCAAGGCTCCATCGGCTGCTTGCATCTGGTCGATGTTCAGCAACTCGAAAACAGCTCTCAACACGCTGATGCCACCGCCAATGACGAGCTTGCGGTCATCTTTCATGCCCTCAATGCGCAATTTATCGACGTGTTGCGCCCTGAGCAGCTTGTCCATCAGCCAGTCCAAGCCGTCGCGGGTGATCAAGCCCTCAGGCCAGCCTGCGGCCGTCAGGACGTCTGCCACCGCACCCACAGTGCCAGAAGAGCCGTAGGCCACATCCCAGGCGTCCCGGCGATAAGTGTGCATGGCTTCGTCGAGCACCGCTCTGGCGGCCACGCCTGCAATCCGAAACGCGTCGGCCGTGAACTGACCCTGCGGGAAATACGCCATGGACCATGCGACGCTCCCCAATCTGTAGGATCCCATCACCTGCGCCTGATAGGCTTGGCCCAAAATCAGCTCGGTAGAGCGGCCACCGATGTCCACCACCAGGCGACGTTCGTCTGACTGGGGTAGCAGATGAGCCACACCCTGGTAAATCAGGCGCGCTTCTTCACGACCCGGAATGACGTCGATGGGAAAACCGAGGATCTCATGGGCTCGCGCCAAAAAGACATCCCGATTGCGCGCCTCGCGCAAGGTTTGGGTGGCAACAGCGCGCACCTGGTGGCGCTCAAATCCGGACAGACGCTCGGCAAAACGGGCCAGGCAATCCCAGCCCCGCTTGAGTGCCTCGGGCGTCAGGTTGCGATCACCGTCGAGACCATTGCCCTGCCGCACCGTCTCCTTGAGGTATTCGGCGCGGCGTATATGCCCATTTTCAAATCGTCCGATTTCCAGTCTGAAGCTGTTGGAGCCCAGGTCCAAAGCTGCGATTAAAGTTCCGTTTTCCATGTCGCCTGAAGTTACAAATTTCCTTCAGGATAACACCCGTCCCCGCGAAAACTGCGGTCTCACTTCAGGTGTTGCAAACACATCAAATGTCACGTTACTGTCACAAATAGAACATAAACTGGCTTCGCAATAACCAACCAACGAGGTCCTAGATGAAGCGTAATTTCCTGAAATCTGTCGCCGCCGCCGTGCTGACAACCGTCGCATTCAATGGTGCTGCCATGGCTGCAGACATTACCGGCGCTGGTGCTACTTTCCCTTTCCCTATCTATGCCAAGTGGGCTGAAGCCTACAAGAAGGAAACCGGCACCGGCCTGAACTACCAGTCGATCGGTTCGTCGGGTGGTTTGAAGCAGATTCGAGCAAAAACCGTCACCTTTGGTGCCAGCGATGCGCCAGTAGGTGGTGCGGATTTGGATAAAGACGGCATGGTGCAGTTCCCGGCCATCATCGGCGGTACTGTGCCCGTCGTGAACCTGGAGGGTTTCAAGCCCGGCGAACTGCGCGTGACCGGTGCGGTGCTGGCCGATATGTACCTGGGCAACATCAGCAACTGGAACGATCCCAAGCTGGCTGCTCTCAACCCCGGCAAGAAGCTGCCTGATCAAGCCATCACCATCGTCCACCGTGCCGATGGTTCTGGTACCAGCTTCAACTTCACCGATTACCTCTCTGCCGTGAGCAAGGAGTGGGCTGACAAGGTCGGCAAGGGTGCTGCAGTGAAGTGGCCAGCTGCCTCTTCTGTGGGCGGCAAGGGTAACGAGGGTGTTGCCGCCAACGTCAACCGCGTCAAGGGCGCCTTGGGTTACGTTGAATACGCCTATGTGAAGAAAAACAACATGAACTACATGCAGCTGCAAAACGCAGACGGCAAATATGTCAGCCCCGATGACCTGACCTTTGCTGCCGCAGCTGCGGGTGCCGATTGGTTCAGCGTGCCTGGCATGGGCGTGTCCATGGTCAATGCCAAGGGTGCCAATAGCTGGCCTATCAGCACGGCATCGTTCATTCTGATGTACAAAAATCCCGCGGACAAAGCCGCGGCCGCGGAGGCGGTGAAGTTTTTTGATTGGGCTTTCAAGAGCGGCAAGCAAATGGCTGCCGATTTGGACTATGTTGCCTTGCCAGATGCTCTGACCGCTCAGATTCGCACTAAAGTCTGGTCCCAGATCAGCAAGTAAGTCAGTCAAGCATTCGGCCATTTCCGCTGTTGGCTTTCAACAGCGGAAATTTGTTTGGGTCGGTCTTGACCCACATGGGAGTCAACATGAGCTCGGGAATCACCATGAGTCTGCAACCGGTGCCTGCTGAAGTCGCCAACCCCAATATGGAGTCGATTGCCAAGAGGCAGCGGCTTCAGGACATCTTTTTTCACCGCGTCACGCAGGCTTTTTCGCTGGTGGTTCTGATTGCTTTGCTGGGCATCATCATTTCGCTGTTTGTGAATGCCTGGCCTGCCTTCCAGAAATTCGGACTGAATTTCATCTGGCGGGTGGAGTGGGACATCATCAACGAAGAGTTTGGTGCGGCCATGGCGATTGTGGGAACGGTCACCAGCGCCAGCATCGCCTTGCTGATTTCTGTGCCTTTGG
>JBJOJH010000084.1:0-3063 GCA_046046715.1 Pseudomonadota bacterium
GCCGGATCAGTAGAGGCTCATCTCCGGTGTCGATGGCTCTGGCATCGGCCATGACCTCTCGGCAATCGCTGGTGCCACGCCCATAGCCGCGCGAGATCACCCCGGGGTGCCAGCCCTGCGCTTGCAGATGCTGAACCAAAGCCATCACAACCGGTGTCTTGCCCGACCCGCCCGCCACCCCATTGCCCACCACGATCACCGGAACATGCACGCCCTGCGCTTGCAGGATTCCCAGCCGGTAAAGCGCCAGCCTCATCGCAACCAGCAAGCCGTAAAGCAAAGACAACGGCCAAAGCAGCCAGGCAAGTGGTCCTCGATGCAGCCAGACGTCAGGAAGGTGCTGCGCCAGCCAGGGCTTGAAACTCATCTGGCGCTCGTGGCCGCCTCAGCGTTGCGGCGCGCCGCTGCCTTGTGCCGCAAAGGTGATTTGCGCCACGCCGGCCAGGCGAGCCGCGTTGATGGCCGACACCACAGATTGATGCTTGGCACTTGCATCAGCGTGGATCACCAGCACCGTGTTCTTTTGCTTTTCTGCCGCATTGGCAATGGCAGTGCGCAACGCCACCACGTCACCCGGGTTGATCGAAGTCCCCCTGATCTTGAAGGCACCATCGCTGTTGATCGCAAGGATCACCTCTTTGGGGTATTCGCTCAAGGGTTGCGATTCGGCCTGAGGCAGTCGAATTTGCAGCTCGGTGTATTTGCTGTAGGTGGTGGACAGCATCAAAAAGATGAGCACCACCAAAAGCACGTCGATGAAAGGGATCAGATTGATCTCCGGCTCATCGCGGGAGCGTGACTTGAAGTTCATGGCCTGGGTTAACTCTTGCCAGCGTCACTTGCGCAGGGTTTGCAAGTGGCGCAGTAGCCGGTCGGAGCTCAACTCCAGCACCATGACATGCGCGTCGACCCGTGCCCTGAAGTAGCGCCAGAAAATCAGAGACGGAATCGCCACGATCAAACCAAACGCCGTGTTGTAAAGCGCCACCGAAATGCCATGTGCCAGCTGGGCAGGGCCGCCGCCCGCTACGGCGCCAGAGCCTGATTGAGAACCAAAAATTTCAATCATGCCTACCACGGTACCGAACAAGCCCAATAGGGGGGCAGCAGATGCAATGGTGGCGATGGCACCCAGGTATTTTTCGAGCCGATGCACCACGACGCGGCCAGAGGCCTCCAGTGTGGCCTTCAGGTCCTCGTTGCTGCAACGTGGGTTTTGTGCCAGAGCCCTCAGGCCGCCGGCCAGGACCTCACCCAAGGCAGAGTTGTTTTGCAGCTGGTCGATCACATCGGGCCCGGGCACGCCTGACTTTGACACTGCCAGCACTTCGTCAAGCAGCCCATCCGGCACCACCCGGTCGCCCTTCAGGCTCAAAAATCGCTCAATGATCAGCGCCAGTGCCAGTACGGAACAAAAGAGCAGAGGCCAAATGGGCCAACCTGCGGCTTGTATGATTGAAAACAAGAAACGGCCTCCACGCCTGAAACAGCGCTCGAATTATGGCCCACGCCCGCGGCCCGTTTGCCTCCACACATGCCCGCCCTTGTACATGTTTGAATCGACCGCACCATTGCAAGCCAGCCACGGACACGTCTGGCGCGTGGGTGCACTGTGCCGCGCCGTTGCCGACACCCTGGACGCCCGCTACAACCCCGTCACCGTCGAAGGCGAAGTATCTGGGTTTTCCCGCGCCAGCAGTGGGCACTGCTACTTCTCCCTGAAAGACAACACTGGTCAGATCCGCTGTGCCATGTTTCGCCGCGCGGCAGACCTGTTGGACTTTTCTCCGCGAGACGGCGACCGGGTCGAGCTGCGTGGCCGCATCACCGTTTACGAGGCCCGCGGCGACCTGCAACTGGTGGTGGAAAGCCTGAAGCGGGCAGGGCAGGGCAACCTCTTCGAAGCCTTTTTGCGGCTTAAGACCAAGCTCGAGGCCCAAGGCCTTTTCGACACGGCCCGCAAACGTGAGCTTCCGGCGTTTCCCCGCGCCATCGGTTTGGTCACTTCGCTCGGTGCAGCGGCCTTGCATGATGTCGTCAGTGCCTTGCAGCGTCGCGCACC
The DNA here is from genome assembly GCA_046046715.1 of Pseudomonadota bacterium. Taxonomy (GTDB): domain Bacteria; phylum Pseudomonadota; class Gammaproteobacteria; order Burkholderiales; family Burkholderiaceae_C; genus JBEEJZ01. The sequence goes on from JBJOJH010000084.1 coordinate 2,063, forward strand.
TTATGTTCAGGTGGTGTTGGCACCTGCCAGCGTGCAAGGTGTACAGGCCCCGTCGTCGCTGGTCGCCGCCTTGCAAGACCTTTATGACGCGCAAGCCACTTGCCAGCTGGATGTGATCTTGCTGGTGCGCGGCGGTGGCTCTATTGAAGACCTCTGGGCCTTTAATGACGAAGCCCTGGCCCACGTCATTGCCCAAAGCCCGGTGCCGGTGGTGTGCGGCGTGGGCCATGAAACCGACTTCACCATTGCCGACTTTGTGTCCGATGTCCGTGCGCCCACGCCCACTGCAGCGGCCGAGCTGGTGGCCCAGCCCCGGGCGGCATTGCTGGCCGAGGCCACTCATACCGAAAGCCGGCTTCAAAGGGCGCTGTTTCGCCAGCTAGACCACTACGCCCAGCGCACCGACCGCGCCGCCGCTCGTCTGGGCCGGCCATCGCAGCGCATCATGCAAAGCCGGGGTCGGCTGCAAGTGCTGGCACAAGGCCTGGCCATGGCCAGCCACCGCGCCCAGGATCAACGCAAACGCCGTCTGCTTTTGCTTGAAAGCCGGTTGTCCAATTGCCTTGCCAACATGCTGCCTCGGCGCAACGACCGCCTTGAAAAACTCGCCGTCCGGCTAGAGCTGCTCAACCCGCGCCATGTGCTGGAGCGTGGCTTTGTCATGCTGACCAACGCGCAGGGCGAGCCCGTCACCAGCGTGGACCAAACCCAATCTGGCCAACTTTTGCGCGCCGCCCTTGCCGACGGTGAGGTTGATGTGACGGTTGTCTAGCGAGGCTTTACATTGTTTCTACAATTGCCGGGCGGGTAGCGCTCGGCGTCTATCCCTGTCCCTTCAACACCGAATTCAAGAGGAAATTCATGGAACACACCCTGCCAGCCCTGCCGTACGCCATCGACGCTTTGGCCCCCCATTACTCCAAAGAAACCCTGGAGTTTCACCACGGCAAGCACCACAACGCCTACGTTGTGAACCTGAACAACCTGCAAAAGGGCACCGA
>JBJOJH010000085.1:0-5232 GCA_046046715.1 Pseudomonadota bacterium
TCTGGGCTTTGTCGGCCCAACCGACTTTCAGCTTCGCCAAAGCCTGGCTGCGTGTCTGCAGGGCCTGGGCAAGCACCTGTTGCAGCGTCAAGCCCTCGGGTGTGGCATCCAGCGCCTTGCCACGCAAGGCACGCATGTCTGCTACCAGGACTGTGGCATTTTTCCAGACCTGCAACACCACCCGCAGCTCGTCCTGCCCCAAGGGGTAACAGGCCACACGCCAGTAATCAAGAGCAGCCTGGGTTTGCAGCAAGGCTTCGTCGGCCAGCAGGGTTTCATCAAACAGGTTGCCGCTGTCAAAAGCGTGCTCACGCAGCATGCGCTGGCACCAGGCATCGATGGTCAGCACCGCTGCGTCGTCCATGCTCTCGGCCGCATTGGCCAGCCGCCAGGCAGCGGTTTTGCTCGCCTCGCCTTCGGGATAAGCCGCCAGCAGGGTGCTCATCAGGGTGTCGGTGGCCGACGGCTGCGCCTCGCCCCGGAACATCCTGGCAGCCTCCAGCAAGCGGGCCCGGATGCGGTCAGAGAGCTCGCGGGTGGCCGCGCGGGTGAAGGTCATCACCAGGATCTCGGAGGGCGTCAGGGGCCGTGCATAGGCATGTGGCCCACCATGACCCAGCACCAGTCGCACGTACAGGGCTGCAATGGTCCAGGTTTTGCCCGTGCCAGCGCTGGCTTCGATCAGTCGGCTGCCCCATAACGGAAACTCACCCGCATTCAGGGCCTGGGGCAGATCGTCAACAACTGGGTCACTCATGCCTCGTCTCCCTGGGAGGGCTCGTGAAAGACCGCGGTCACGTGCTCGCGCATCCAGGCCAACAGCGGTTCATAGACCTGCACGGCCAGCGCCTCAAAGCGGCCATCCGCGCTCAGCGCCTCGAAATCGGGGTACAGACGCGCCAGGCAAGGTTCGGTGCCCTCCCCGGCTTCGGTGTCCTTGCCCTCAAATATCTCGGCAGCGTCCTTGTGCTGCACCTGGGCCAGGGCGGTTTTCAGAGGCAAGGGCAAAGGTGCCACTTGCCCTTGTTGCCACAGGGCCAGCAGTTTGCCAAGCTGCTCGCGGGCGGCGGCTTCAGCCATGGGCGTGACCCTGACGGTGCCATCGCGTCCCACCAGCACACAGTGGCAGGCCCGACCACTGGCGGCAGAGGCCAAGCTGTGCACCCAGGCCGACACCAGCTTGTCTGGCCGGGCCGCAGGCTTGCTGGTTGTTTGCAGCAAGTTGCCCGGCTCTATGGTCAGCCAGGCCAAAGCGGGAGACGTAACGGCATCGGTTTCGGTAACGCCATCGGTAACGTTATGGGCAGCGTCGGCATGAGGTGCCAAGCGCATCGGCTCCAGCCAGTCTTGCAAAGTGACTGCCTCGTGTGTGCACTGCACCGGCAAGCGTGCAGCGGGCTCAGAAAAGCGCTCGATCTGCAAGGCCCAGGCAGCCAGCATGGCTTGCAACTGCGTGCCCAGACGCTCGCGTTCCAGCTCACCCAAGCCCGCCAGGGGCAAATGTCCTGCTGCCTGCTGGCGACGCACGGCCAGATCAAGCTGTTTCAAGCGCTGGGGCGCATCACCCTCGGCCCCCACCCATGCCGCCGTCAGTGGCTCAAGTAGCTTTTGTAGCAGCAGGTAGTTGTCCAAGCCCGCGACCTCAAAGCACTCTTCGTCTACCTGTTCAACGCTCAGGTCTTCAAAGATCACGCCCAGTTGATGCCGAAAATAAGCCTTCACCGGATTACGCAAAAACTGAATCAGGCGCGCCAGGGTCAGCTGGGTCAGCTCGGCTGCCTGCGCTGGCAGGTCGGTACCGGCCGTGTCGGCGGCACCCTGGGGCCCATGGGCGGCACGCCACTCGCGGGCATAGGTCCTCAGGCCGCTGCCCTCTTCAAAATAGAGACGACTGAACGGTTGCAGCGGGTGATGCGTGGTGCGCGCCTGCACCGCCGCCACGCCCCAGCCCTGGGCCAGGTAGTCGCGCAGTTGCGACACCAGCACCGAGGGCGGCTGCTCGCTGTTGTCTCGCACGCTGTGGCCGCACCAGCTCACGTACAGCATGCGCCGGGCCGACAACAAGGCCTCCAGCATGAGCTGGCGGTCGTCCTGCCGCCGGGACCGGTCACCCGGGCGCGCCTGGCCGCTCTGGCCCATCAGGTCAAAGTCGCTGCGCAGGCTGGCCCGGGGGTAATCGCCATCGTTCATGCCCAGCAGGCACACCACCTCGAAAGGGATGGCCCGCATGGGCATGAGCGTGCAAAAGGTCACGCCGCCGGCCCTGAAGCGCTGGTTCAGTGCCGGGGTTTCCAGCGCCTCCATCCAGGCCGAACGCGCCACCGACAAAGGCATGGGCTGCTCGTCATAAACCCCGTCGCAAGCGGTTAGCCAGGCCCTGCTGGCATCGGCCAGTGCCTGCAAGGTGGCCCGGTCAGCGTCGTCTGCGGGTTTGAAAAAAGCTTGCAGCAGACTGGCGCACCGTGTGGCCCAGGTCTGCGCAGTACCGGGCACGCGGGCCAGTTCCCACCAGGCCAACAGGCTTTGCAGCAAATGGGCCAGCGCACCGGCCAACTCGGCCTCCAGCCCGCCCAGGTCGGTGTAGGGCTCGATGTGGCCCGGCTGGTCAGGGTTAGCCTGCGGCACCAAGCCGGCGGCGTAGCCCATCAGCATGCGTTGCAGACCAAACCAGGCACTGTTTTGTGCGCCACAAGCGCCCAGGCCCAAATCCTGCCGATGCGCATCGTTCAGGCCCCAGCGGATGCCCGCCTCTGCCATCCAGCGTGTGAGACGCAGCAAAGATTCTGGTGCCACGCCAAAACGGGCCGCTAGGGCGGGCACCTCCAGCAGCGCCACCAGCTCGCTCATGCTGCAACGCTGTTGCGGCAACTGCATCAGCCAGTCGACCGCCCCCACCAGAGGGCTGACTGCCTTGGCGCTCAGGTCGGCAATGTCAAAGGGAATAAAGCGCCGGTCGCCGCGCTTGTATTGGCCAAACACGGCTCGTATGGCCGGCGCCAAGGGGCCGATGTCGGGCACCATCACCACCACATCACGCGGTTGCAGGGGCTGGCCCGGCGGTGCGTTGGCAAAGCACTGCAATAGCTGGTCGTGCAATATTTCTAGTTCACGCACCTTGCTGTGGGCGGTATGAAACACGATGCTTTGATCTTGTGCAGCCAGCTCGCACGCGGGGTGCTCGGCCAGTGGCCGCATGTCGCGTATGTGGGCCTGCACCTGTGCAAGCAAAGGCAGCTGCTCCGGCTCGCCCTCGGGCTGGTCGAAAAAGTCCATGCGCGGCGCGCCAAATCGGCCCTGCGCCTGCTCGGCATCGTCAAACACATCGAGCTGGCGAATAAAGTCGCGCCCCTGCCGCCCCCAGGCCGCCAACAGCGGATGGGCATGGGCATGCATGTCTTGCAAGGCGATGGTGGATAGGTCATGCCCCGGTCGCTGGGCTTGACGGCGGCGCAGACTGGCCAGTAGCTCCCGGCCATCCATGATGTCGCCCCAGTAATAGCGGCAGGGGTTGGGCAAGGCCAGCAGCACCTGCCGGTGCCGGCTCAAGGCGGCCAAAGTCTGTAGCGTGGACAAGGGCATGTGGCTCATGCCAAACACCACCACCCGCCTGGCCACGGTTTGAGGCAGTGGATCGTCGGCATGCAAACGCGCCAGCATGCGCTGCTGCAAGCGGGGCCGGGTCGCCTGGGCCTCGTGCGGCTGCAGCGTGGCCAACACCGCGCGCCACAGCGCCGGTTGCCAAAGCTGGTCGGGCGACAGAGGCTGGTGGCGGCCTTGTGCGTCGATCAGCACATCGCGCCCCTGCCCCCAGGCCTCCAGCCAATCAGCGCGGTATATCTGGTACTGGTCAAACAGGTCGGCCAGACGCGAGGCCAGCTGCAACAGGCGGTCGCCAGGTCGGTCACCCTGGCCGTCCGCCTCGCGCTGCAAAAAGCCCGCCACGGGCGCAAACACCTCCTGGGCCGACAGTTCGGGCAGCAAGGCCATCAGGCGCCAGGTCATGGGCAATTTGTCCAGCGGCGACTGGGCTGGCACGGCATCGGCACCCAGCACCTGCCTGAACGTACGCCACAAAAATCGGGCGGGCAACTCCACCTGCGTGGCAGCGCACACCTGCCCCAGGCGCGCCAGCTCCATCTTGACCCACTCGGCCATGCCGTTGCTTTGCACCAGAATGATTTCGGACTCAAGCGGGCCCAAAGGCTGGCGCATCAGCCACTGCACCACCACCTCGGCCAGCTCTTCTGAGCGGTTGCCATGCAAGGCCAGCAGGCCGGGGGGGATTGGTTGGGAAGACATGCTCATTCAAAACAGGGCGACAGGCCGGGAGTATCGCCGGCCCCCACTGCCTATCAGGCTTTCAGTACAGCCGCTGGACGGTACCCGAGGTCTTGCGTCGCAAGTAGGCCGGCGTCACCCACATGGGCTCGGCGGCGGGGTGCAAGATGGGCTCCGCGTTCACACGCAAGGGGTTCAGGCCCGCCAGCTTGCGAAGGCGACTGGCAAATGTATTGAAGTGCTTCATGATGTGTCCTTGGTTGATGTCTGGACCACCTCTTGGCGGGCCATGCAAGAACGATAAAAGCCCACCGTCTCATTTGGTGATACGCAAAAATACCGGATCAAATAAATTTAGCCAGGCCACCCCATGCGTGAAATCGACCGTCTTTACCGCTACAAAAGCCTGCTGCTGAGCCGCCACGCCGTGCCGACCCAGGAGCTGATGGATGCCATGAACATCTCGCTGGCCACCCTGAAACGCGACATGGGCAAGTTGCGAGAAAAACTGCAGGTGCCTGTGGTCTACGACCGCCTGCAGGCTGGCTACCGGCTGGAGGCCGGCCACGGCAAGAAAGAGCTGCCCGGCTTGTGGCTGTCGTCCCAAGAGCTGGTAGCGCTGGCCACGCTGCAGCACTTGCTGGCTGACTTTGCCCCCGGCTTGCTGGCAGAAAAGCTCTCGCCCCTGAAAGAGCGCCTGGCGCATCTGCTGCACGACATCGACCTGGACAGCCTGTACCTGGCCACCCGCATCCGCCTGGTGCACGCCGGCCAGCGCACTTTGCCCCCCGCAGCATTTGAGACCGTGGCCGCGGCTACCCTAAGCCGGCACAAACTGATGCTGCGCCACTACAACCGCGAAAAAAACGAAACCATCGAGCGCACTGTGTCGCCCCAGCAGCTGGTGCACTACCGCGACAACTGGTACCTGGACGCCTGGTGCCACCTGCGCGA
>JBJOJH010000086.1:0-10076 GCA_046046715.1 Pseudomonadota bacterium
GTCTTGGAAGACGGCACAGTGTTCAACCTGATGACCCCTCGTTCCCGCTGCCCTTCATGTGGCCACCAGATACGCTGGTTCGAGAATTTGCCGGTCTTGAGTTATGTGTTTTTGCGCGGCCAGTGCGCGTCGTGCGGCGTTGCGATCAGTTGGCGCTATCCCATGGTCGAACTGGCAACGGCCGGTCTGTTTGCATACTGCGGCTGGCGCTGGGGCGTCACGGCGTCGGCGGCTGCTTTTTGCCTGCTGTCCGCCGCCCTGCTGACAGCCGCCCTGATTGACTGGGACACCACCTTGTTGCCCGACGACATCACCCTGCCTTTGGCATGGCTCGGTTTGATGGCCTCCAGCATGGGCTGGACCGGCACTGCGCTCACAGCAGCTTTGTGGGGTGCAGTTGTGGGCTATCTCACTTTGTGGCTGGTGTTCTGGGGCTTCAAACTACTGACTGGCAAAGACGGCATGGGTTATGGCGACTTCAAGCTCCTGGCTGCGCTGGGAGCCTGGTTTGGCTGGACCGCCCTGATTCCAATACTCTTGATGTCTTCAGTGATCGGTGCCATCGTGGGCATCGCACTGAAATTCAGCAGCGGTCTGCGCGAGGGCGGCTATCTCCCGTTCGGCCCCTTCCTGGCGGGCGCAGGACTGACGGTCATGATCGCAGGCCCGGATCGGATTTTGAGTTTTGTCGGCCTTTGACTTTCCCCCCGACACTCTGTGCGTGGGCCTGACCGGTGGCATAGGTTCCGGCAAGAGCACGGTTGCCGGCATGCTTCGCAAGCTCGGCGCAGCCATCATCGATTCAGACTGCATTTCACGCGAGTTGACGGCAGGCGGCGGTGGGACCATGGCCCAAATCAGGTCCGAATTTGGCGTCTCGATGGTGCAGCCCGATGGCGCGCTCAACCGGCAGCTGATGCGCGAGCTGATTTATGCCGACCCCAGTGCCCGGCAGCGACTGGAAGCCATCATTCACCCCCTGGTCATGCGTGTCAGCATCGAACAGGCGCAGTCACACGTCCAGCAGGGCCTGAGGTGCCTGGTTTTTGACATTCCTTTGCTGGTGGAATCTGGCCACTGGCGACGGCGGCTCGATCGCATCCTGGTCATAGACTGCCGGCCCGACAGCCAGATCCAGCGTGTGGTTTCGCGCAGTTCCCTGGAAGTGGATGCAGTCAAAAAAATCATGGCTTCGCAAGCCAGCCGCCAACATCGACTCCGTGCGGCAGATGACATCATCTTCAATGACAGCCTCACTTTGACGGAATTGGCATCGGAAGTCAGCGCGTTGGCCATCACCTTCGGGCTATCATCAAGCCAGCCTTAGGCTTCTGGAATTTACCGCGTGATCCTGTACGAATATCCCTTTAACGAGCGCATCCGAACCTACCTACGCCTGGAGCATTTGTTCCGGCGCTTAGGCGTTCTGCTACCGCGGGAGCACCCGCTGGATCACCACCACGCGCTGGTCACGATGTTTGAGATTATCGAAGTTGCGGCTCGTGCAGATCTGAAGTCAGATGCGCTGAAAGACCTGGAAAAACAAAAAGGGATCCTCAATGCCTACCGTGGCAACCCTGCCATTGCTGAAAGTGTGCTGGATGGCGTCATCAATCAACTGGATGCCTGTTTCGAAGCGCTGAGCGGCCAGCATGGCAAGGCAGGTCAGTCTCTCACCGACAACGACTGGCTGATGAGCATACGCAGTCGTATCGCCATTCCTGGTGGCACCTGCGAATTTGATTTGCCCTCTTACTACGCTTGGCAGCACAAATCAGTTGAGACACGTCGCGCTGATCTCTCGCGGTGGACTGCACCCCTGGCGCCCCTGTCTGACGCCATTCGGTTGCTGTTAAAACTGCTGCGAGATGCCGGAGTGCCGCAGCGTGTCGTCGCCCAAGCAGGGCAATTTCAACAAAATCTGCCGCAAGGGCGAACTTTTCAGCTGTTACGGCTGGGGATAGATCCACTACTTGGAGTGGTCCCAGAAATCAGTGGCAACCGCATGATGGTCTCCATCCGCATGATGAAAAACGAGGGTGAAGAACGTTTGATCGCCAGCACGGAGGACCTGACCTTTGAAATGGCGCTGTGCTCATGACGGCGTCAACAGCCAGCGGTCACACCCAAGGCCAGCGCACCGTGGTCTGCCCCACTTGTCGCGGTGACAGTGTGTACGGCCCCGGCAATCCCTACCGGCCGTTCTGCTGCGAACGATGCAAAAACAATGATTTGGGCGCCTGGGCCAGCGAACAATTCAGGATGCCGACACAAGCGCCACCGGACGATCAGACGTTTGGCGATCCCCGACTACAGTGAGTAGGCGCCACAACTCAGTGGAGCTGTCTCAGTACTGCAAACACACGGGTGCCGTAAAACCCTGTTGCTCGGCAAACCAATGCAACACAGGCAAAGTTCCCGGCAATACCGGTTTGACCTGAACCGGCAGTCGCTCCCAGGAACAACGCTGGCTCTCCCGCATCTGTAGTTCACCCTTCCAGGCGTATACCTTGCAAAAGTGCAGCCTCACCAGGGCGTGGGGATAGTCCACCAACTCAACCCGCCAGGGCTCTACGGCGCCTATCGTGATGCCGATCTCTTCCTGAAGCTCGCGGCGCAGAGCTGACTCCACGCTCTCGCCCGCCTCCAGCTTGCCGCCAGGAAACTCCCAGTAGCCTTCATACACTTTGCCAGCCGGCCGACTGGAAAGCAAAAAGCGGCCGTCTGCATCAATCAGAATGCCCACCGCCACCTCGACGATGGCACGATCTGCGCCACCTTCCCGGGGCAACAGGGCGTCCGCCACCAGCGTTTGCTGACCCATACCTCAGGCCACGCGCTTGCCGGCAAAGTCCCGGGCAAATTGCCAAGCCACACGCCCGCTGCGTGAGCCACGCTCCAGGGCCCAAATCAACGCTTCTTGTCGTGCCTGGCCTATGGCGACATCATCCAGGCCCAAGGCCTGCAGCCACTGGGCAACAATTGCCAAATATTCGGCTTGTGAAAATGGATAAAAACTAACCCACAAACCAAAACGCTCGGAGAGTGAGATCTTTTCCTCAATTCCCTCACCCGGATGCACTTCACCATCTTCGGTGTGTGTGTAGCTCAGGTTTTCGGAGTGGTACTCGGGCAGGAGGTGGCGCCGGTTGCTGGTGGCATAGATCAGGACATTGGGCGATGAGGCCGCGACCGTGCCATCCAGAATGGACTTCAGGGCCTTGTAGCCAGCCTCCCCCTCATCAAAGCTCAAATCGTCGCAGTAGACGATGAACTTTTCAGGTCTATCGCCCACCACGTCCACAATGTCGGGCAGGTCGACCAGATCGGCCTTGTCCACTTCGATCAGCCTCAGGCCCTCACCGGCGAACTCATGCAGACAGGCTTTGATGAGAGATGACTTGCCGGTGCCGCGAGCGCCGGTCAGCAAAACGTTGTTGGCGGGTCGCCCCTGCACAAATTGCAGGGTGTTGAGTCGGATTTTTTCTTTTTGCTGATCAATCTCTTGCAGGTCCGACAGCTTCATCTGGGCAAGATGACGAACGGGCTCCAAAACCCCGTGACCGCTGGAACGCTTGCGATAGCGGAAGGCATGCGATGCGGTCCAGTCTGGAGCTGTCAGCGCCTGAGGCAAGGCTGCCTCGATTCTGTCTATCAGACGCTCAGCGCGCTGAATGAGGTGTTCAAACGATGGTGTCATAAGGGGAAGTCGCCTCGGCTCGCAAGAGTCTGGCGACGAATGAATCAGGACCGGTAATCGGCGTTGATCGTGACGTATTCATGGCTGAAATCACAAGTCCAAACGGTGGTTGAGGCCTGGCCACGGCCCAACACCACACGCACCGTGATTTCGCTCTGCTTCATGACGCGCTGACCGTCTTCCTCACGGTACTGCGGATGACGCCCCCCCTTCACGGCGACATGCACATCGTCCAGATACAGATCTATGCATTCCTGGTCGAGGTCCTGGATGCCGGCATAACCTACAGCGGCCAAAATACGGCCTAGGTTGGGGTCACTTGCATAAAAAGCGGTCTTGACCAGCGGCGAATGCGCGATGGCGTAAGCCACAAGGCGACATTCGTCGGTGTTGCGACCACCCTCGACACGAACCGAAATGAATTTGGTCGCGCCCTCCCCGTCACGGACTATGGCTTGTGCCAGTTGCCGAGCAACATCCATCATGGCGGCTTTCAGGGCCTGCCCTTGCGGGCTGTCCAGTGACTCGATGACGGCGTGCTGAGCCTGGTTGCTGGCAATCACCACAAAGGAGTCGTTGGTGGATGTATCGCCATCGACCGTCACGCAATTGAAAGACCCATCCGCCAGCTCACGGGCGAGTTGCTCGACCACGGACTGACTCACGCAAGCATCGGTGGCCAGATAGCCCAGCATGGTGGCCATGTTCGGCCTGATCATGCCTGCACCCTTGCTGATGCCGGTGATGCTGACCGTGGTGCCGCCCAGATTGACTTCAGCGCTGAACGCCTTGGGCAGGGTGTCTGTGGTCATGATGCCTTGCGCCGCTGCCAACCAGTTGTCAGGCCCTGCAGCAGCCAGGGCGGCATCCAGGCCGTCAATGATGCGTTCAGACGGCAGGGGCTCCATGATCACGCCCGTTGAGAAGGGCAGGATCTGTTCAGGCTCTATGTTCAGTTTTTTTGCCAATGCCTGACAGGTGCTTTGAGCGCGCGCCAAACCGTCCGCTCCCGTACCTGCGTTGGCGTTACCTGTGTTGATCAACATGGCGCGCACCCCCTTGCCACTGGCAAGATGCTGGCGGCACAGCTGCACGGGCGCGGCGCAAAAACGGTTCTGGGTGAAGACGCCGGCCACACTGGCACCCGGGCTGATCAACACAACTGTCAGGTCTTTGCGGTTGGCTTTGCGGATGCCCGCTTCGGCAACGCCGATGCTCACGCCGGCAATGGATCGGAGGTCTGAGGCGAGAGGGGTGCTTAAGTTGACGGCCATGGTGATGATCAGGCGAGTTTGCCGTGGCAAAGTTTGTATTTCTTACCGCTACCGCAAGGGCAAGCATCGTTGCGACCCACCCGCGCGTACTGGCTGGCAGGATCTTGTTGCGAAGACGCGTTTTGGCCTTCCACCGTGGTCTGGACTTCCCCGGTTTCTGTTGGGCCTGAATAGGTGACGTTGGCAATGTGTTCTGCGCGCTGCTCCATGTCCTGGGCAGCCTGGTCAATCTGCTCATTCGACTGGATGCGCACCGTCATCAGCGTTTTAGTCACTTCGTTCTTGACCGAGTCGAGCAACTGGCCAAACAACTCAAAGGCCTCGCGCTTGTATTCCTGCTTGGGCTGCTTTTGGGCATAGCCGCGCAAGTGGATGCCCTGGCGCAAATAGTCCAGGGAACTGAGGTGTTCACGCCAATGCGTGTCTATGCTCTGCAGCAACACCATACGCTCGAACTGGGTGAAGTTTTCATTGCCGACCAGGGCGACTTTGGCATCGAAAACGGCATCGGCAGCCTTGCAGACCTGCTCCACCAACTCCTCGTCAGTGACTGCCTCTGAGGCCTGAACTTGCGCTTGCAAGGGCACCTGTACTTGCCATTCATCCGATAGAACTCGCTCCAGTGCAGCCAATTCCCACTGTTCTTCCACCGATTGAGCCGGGACGTATTGACGAACAAGATCCGTGAAGCACCCCTGACGCAGCGATGCGATCTGAGCACTCAGATCCTGAGCATCCAGAATGTCATTTCTCTGGCTGTAAATCACCTTGCGCTGGTCATTGGCAACATCGTCATATTCCAGCAATTGCTTGCGCATGTCGAAGTTACGCGCCTCGACCTTGCGTTGGGCACTTTCAATGCTTCGGGTGACGATACCCGCCTCAATTGCTTCACCCTCCGGCATCTTGAGGCGGTCCATGATGGCCCGCACACGGTCCCCGGCGAAGATGCGCATCAGGGCATCGTCCAGGCTCAGGTAAAAACGCGACGAACCTGGGTCGCCCTGGCGTCCCGAGCGACCGCGCAACTGGTTGTCGATGCGGCGTGACTCGTGTCGTTCGGTGGCGATGATGCGCAGCCCGCCCAGCGACTTGACGTGCTCGTGGTCTTTTTTCCAGGTCTCGCGGACCTGCGCCAGTTGCACCTGTTTTTCAGCGTCGTTCAGCTCGGCATTGTTTTCAACCGCCAACAGTGCCTTCTCGATGTTGCCACCCAGCACGATGTCGGTGCCGCGACCCGCCATATTGGTGGCAATCGTGATCATTTTGGCCCGGCCAGCCTGGGCAACAATGTCCGCCTCACGGGCATGTTGTTTGGCGTTGAGCACCTGATGCGGCAATTGAGCCTGCTCCAGCAACTGTGCAATGATTTCGGAGTTCTCGATCGATGTGGTGCCTACCAGCACTGGTTGCCCACGCTCATGGCACTCGCGGATGTCGCTGATGGCCGCCTCGTACTTCTCACGTGTGGTCTTGTACACACGATCCAGCTGGTCATCGCGGCGACTTGGGCGATTCGGTGGCATGACCACCGTTTCAAGACCGTAGATTTCCTGAAACTCGTAGGCCTCTGTGTCCGCAGTCCCGGTCATACCGGCCAACTTGCCGTACAACCTGAAATAGTTCTGGAAGGTGATGGACGCTAGCGTCTGATTTTCTGGCTGTACTGCCACACCCTCCTTGGTTTCCACAGCCTGATGCAAACCATCACTCCAGCGACGCCCGGACATGAGACGCCCAGTGAACTCATCGACGATGACGATTTCACCTGCCTGAACCACGTAGTGCTGGTCACGGTGATAGAGGTGATTGGCTCTCAATGCCGCATACAGGTGATGCATCAAGGTGATGTTGGCAGGGTCGTACAAAGAAGCCCCCTGCGGCAACAGACCCAGCTCAGCCAGGATGCGCTCTGCATTTTCGTGACCTTGCTCGGTCAGGAAGACCTGGTGGCTCTTTTCATCGACAGTGAAATCACCGGGCTTGGTAACCCCCTCCCCTGTGCGAGGATCTGCTTCACCCTCCTGCCTGACCAGCAGAGGTACCGCGCGGTTGATCGCCACATAGAGGCTGGTATGGTCTTCCGCCTGGCCACTGATGATCAGCGGCGTGCGGGCCTCGTCAATCAGGATGGAATCCACCTCGTCAACAATGGCGTAGTTCAAACCGCGCTGCACCCGATCCACCACTTCGTAGACCATGTTGTCGCGCAAGTAATCAAAACCGAACTCGTTGTTAGTTCCGTAGGTGATGTCAGCACCGTAAGCCGCTTTTTTTTCCTCCCGGGACATTTGCGGCAGGTTGATGCCAACCGTCAGTCCCAGAAAGTTGTAGAGCTTGCCCATCCACTGGGCATCCCGATTGGCCAGGTAGTCATTCACCGTCACAACGTGCACACCCTTGCCAGACAGCGCATTGAGGTACACCGGCAAGGTGGCGGTCAAGGTTTTACCCTCGCCTGTTCCCATCTCGGATATCTTGCCGTGGTGCAAAGACATGCCGCCCAGCATCTGAACGTCAAAGTGACGCATCCTCATGACGCGCTTGGAGGCTTCACGCACCACGGCGAAGGCCTCGGGTAACAACTCATCTATCGAGGTGCCTTGACTCACGCGCTGCTTGAACTCATCGGTCTTCAGTTTCAGAGCTTCATCAGACATCTTTTCCATGGCAGGTTCCATGGCGTTGATGCGGGCAACCACATGGCGATACTGCTTGAGCAACCTGTCGTTGCGGCTGCCGAAGATTTTGGTGAGCAAATTAAAAGCCATGAACGTGCATCCGGCTGGCGACCTGGGCGGTACGCCAGCCGGATTTCCTTTTTCTAAAGTGTGGAAAGTGCAGAAACAACAGTGAAAGTTGTCCCGACAGGACAATACGTCATCGTTGCGTGCAACCTTTTGATTTTAGCCATCCGCCCTTGCCTTGGCTTGGGCATGATTAGGCAGGGGCTGAGGTACTGCGGCGGTACCCTTACGGCTGCACCCTGCTGACATCTATGCGGCCACGCACTTTGCCCACATTGTTTTGGGCCAAGTTCAACCTGGCTCCTGCTTTCAGGAAAATCTGGGGATCCTGCGGAACTCCCTGCACCAGCACCTCAAAGTGCAAATGCGGCCCCGTGGATCGACCAGAATTGCCCACGTCGGCCACATGTTGTCCGCGCTTGATCAGGTCCCCTTTTTTCACATGAACCCGAGAGGCGTGGGCATAACGTGTGACCAGCTGGTTGCCATGATCGATCTCAAGCAAATTACCGTAGGCAGGATGGAACTCTTGTGCCAACACAATGCCTCCGGCAGCCGCCAATATCGGTTCGCCACTGTCGGCGACGAAGTCCAACCCGGTATGCAGCGCTGAGCCCCCCGTGAAAGGATCTATGCGCCAACCAAAGGAAGAACCTATCTCCGAATTTTTCATGGGCGCAGAGGTGGGCATCATCAATGCGCCAACTTTCTTTTCAAACAACTTCGACTCCAGCACCGCCATCAATTCGGTTCGCTGATCCGTCAACAGCTCCAGATCGACGAGTGTGGCCTGCAGCTCGTCCATGCTCAGGCTACGCCCCGTCACCAAGGCGCCGCCCTGCCCCGGCTTCTTTGCGACTGAGGGTTGATTCACTCCGGCAAGACTGGAAACCCGCTCGCCCAAAGACTCGAGCTGATTCATTTTTGCCTGCATCTCGCCCAATTTTTTAGCCATCACATCCAGGTTCTCACGCAGATAGCGGTCTCGCTGGGCAAACTCATCCTTGACCACAAACCGTAAAAATGCACCGACCACCGGCCATCCTTCACGTGCACCCTTCAAGAACACGAGGTGGTAGAGGCCCGCAGACACCAGCATCAACACAAGAGATAGCAACACTCCAAAAGCGGCGAGTTTTATCCCACTTAACTGGACGGCCCGGCTTCGGGCTAACCAGGCGTCCGTGATAATCAATTGCATGTCCCAAGGCCCTCAAATATCTGCCGACACGATACGGCGTCGTTACTCGGTCTCGATCTTGCAAGCCACTCAGGATTCGCCTCAGTTGGCTCGACTGACCATGCTCACAATGGATTCAAGTGCAAGGCTCAAGGCGATTGAGAGCCTCATCCCATCTTATTTACGGCCTGCGATTAAAGCAGGTCCTATCGATGGCGAAAACTGGTGTTTACTCGTAGACGGTAACGCAACGGCTGCCAAACTCAGGCAATTGCTGCCGTCGCTACTCGCTTGCCTGAGAACCAAAGGCTGGGATGTTGCCGACATACGCTTGAAGGTGCAGACCTACAGAAATGTCGTACGGTGAAGCCACCTGCAAGAGGTGTATGGGGTGGTGCCGATTGTCGGAATCGAACTGACGACCTACCGCTTACAAGGCGGTTGCTCTACCAACTGAGCTAAATCGGCACTGATTTGATTTTAACGGATGATCCTAGTGATTTTTGATCACCAACCACTTAGAAAGACCTGCTGCTTACTTCACACGTGTAAGTGATGGTCGCGGACCAGACCTGGGCGGTTCCTCAGGTGAGGACGAATCGCCTTTTTCAGCAGGGCTGGCAACCTGCACTGGCTTCAATTTGACCTCGACATCCCGCTTCTGAGTGGGCTGATCCAGGCGATTGCCTGGCAGGAGAAGATTTTGGTCGCCCGTTTCTGTAGCCACCAGGGGAAAGGCCATACCCTGCCCATTTTCACGGGCGTAGATGGCCATCACGTTGTTGATTGGCACCATGATTTCCCTGGGTGTGCCCGAAAAGCGGGCCTTGAACTCGATGAGTTCATTACCCAGCTTCAGGGATCCCGTCGCATCAAAACTGATATTGAGAACGATCTCGCCATCTTTCACAAACTCCTGAGGGACGCGCACCGAGCTGTCTACCCGTACAGCGATGTACGGTGTGTAGCCGTTCTCTGTGCACCACTCGTACAAGGCCCTAATCAGATAGGGGCGAGTAGATGTGCTCGATGTTCGGTCAGTCATGATGGGCCGCCTGAAAATTACTTGCGCATGACCTTCTCGGAAGGCGTCAGCGCTTCAATGTAGGCCGGGCGGGAGAATATGCGCTCAGCGTATTTCAGCAATGGCGCTGCGTTTTTGCTCAGATCGATGC
>JBJOJH010000087.1:0-8452 GCA_046046715.1 Pseudomonadota bacterium
GAAAGGGATCGACGGCCTAAGACCCTTTTCAGGGAACAGCTCGTGATGAGCCAGGCCAGGGTGGCCGGCAGTGAGCTGCCAGCCTGCACCGCAAACATATTGAGCCAGTCCTGCCAACCGGGGCTGTCGAACATGGCCCCGATAGCCATCACCCCTTGCACAAAAAGCACGGCACGCAAAACGACACCCACATGACAAGTGTCCAGCACTCGAGCGGTGATCGAGCCCGCCGGCCCCGCAGCTGGGGCTGGCGTCTGCGGGAAGGTCGATAAAATTTGTGTGTCCTTCATTCAGGTTCCGCCATCTATCGGCCGGATTATTGCCCCACATGTCTCAAAACCAACTCGACAAAAAATCCCAGGCGTGGTCGGCGCTTTTTTCTGAACCCATGAGCGAGCTGGTTAAACGCTACACGGCCAGTGTTTTTTTTGACAAGCGACTCTGGCAAGCGGACATCACCGGCAGCCTGGCCCACGCCGAGATGCTGGCGGCGCAGGGCATTATTTCCAGCCAGGACCACGCCTCCATACAAAGTGGCATGGACCAGATCTGGGCAGACATTCAATCCGGCCAGTTTGAATGGCAACTGGATCTTGAAGATGTGCACCTGAACATCGAAGCTCGCCTGACCCAGCTGGTTGGTGATGCGGGCAAGCGCCTGCATACCGGACGTAGCCGCAACGATCAGGTGGCGACCGACGTGCGCCTGTGGTTACGCGGCGAAACCGACCTGATCATCGAGCTACTCAATGATTTGCAAAAAGCCCTGGTCGATGTCGCCGAGAAAAACGTCGAAGTCATTCTTCCGGGATTCACCCACTTGCAAGTCGCCCAACCGGTGAGCTTTGCCCATCACCTGCTGGCCTATGTGGAAATGTTTGCCCGGGACGCAGAGCGCATGGCAGATGTGCGCCGCCGCACCAACCGCTTGCCGCTAGGCTCCGCCGCGCTGGCTGGCACCACCTACCCACTGGACCGTGAACGCGTGGCCCGCACACTGGGCATGGTCGATGAGCAGGGCAATGCACAGGTCTGCCAGAACAGCCTGGATGCCGTGAGCGACCGCGACTTTGCGATTGAATTCACCGCCGCTGCCAGTTTGTGCATGGTGCACATCAGCCGCTTCAGCGAGGAATTGATCCTCTGGATGAGCCAGAACTTTGGCTTCGTGAAAATTGCCGACCGCTTCACCACCGGCAGTTCCATCATGCCGCAGAAGAAAAACCCGGACGTGCCCGAACTGGCCCGCGGCAAGACGGGCCGTGTAGTGGGACATTTGATGGGGCTAATCACTCTGATGAAGGGCCAACCCCTGGCCTATAACAAGGACAACCAGGAAGACAAGGAACCCTTGTTCGACACCGTCGACACCCTAAAAGATACCTTGCGAATCTTCTGCGAAATGGTGGGCGGTCAAGTCAACCCCGCTACGGGCCAAAAAGAAGGTGGCATCACCGTCAACGCTGACGCGATGGAAGCTGCCGTCAAAAAAGGCTACGCGACCGCCACCGACCTGGCCGACTATCTGGTCAAGAAAGGCCTGCCGTTTCGGGATGCGCACGAGGTGGTTGCACACGCCGTCAAAACGGCGCAAGCCACAGGGAAAGACCTCTCTGAGCTACCGCTGTCTACCCTGCAGCAGTTCAACTCGAGCATCGAGGCTGATGTGTTTGAGCCTTTGAGTCTTCGTGGTAGCCTGAATGCGCGCAACACGCTAGGCGGCACCGCACCAGCTCAGGTGCGCCAGCAGATTGCCCGCCACCAGGCACGCCTGGCCTGATTTCACTACCCTACAGAATCCGCACCATGGAAACCACCACCCCCACTCTGGACTTGACGGCCGCACTGCTCACTGGTGACGCCCGCATGGACCATACCCATCAGGAATTCACCGATTTGCTCAATGAGCTGCTGGCGACACCGCAAGAAGATCAGCTGCCCCTTTACAAGGCCTTTCTGGCCCACACCCAGGAGCACTTCGCACAGGAGGAGCGCTGGATGCTGGCCACCGGGTTTTCAGCCGACAACTGCCATGCAGAGCACCACGCCATGATTCTGGAAACCATGGGGGTGATCGAGCAGCATTATTTGGGCGACGACCCAGCCATCATCACGCGCATGGCCGAAGCATTGGTCGAATGGTTTCCTGGACATGCTGCCAGCATGGATGCCGGTTTGGCCGCCCACCTCAAGTTGGTGGGTTTTGACAGTAGCACCGAGACACTGGCCGACCCTGCAGTCATCAAAAACGTGACCATGTCGGGTTGCGGCAGCGTCAGCTGCTCTTGAACTCTTAGTCCCCAACCCAGGAGCCTCCCCATGCCCGTGATCACCCACATCGAAGATCTGCGTGTGCTTGCCCAAAAGCGGGTGCCGCGCATGTTTTACGACTATGCCGACTCGGGCTCCTGGACAGAAAGCACCTACCGCGCCAACGAGGCCGACTTCCAGCGCATCAAGCTACGCCAGCGCGTTGCCGTGAACATGGAAAACCGCAGCACCGCCACGCACATGGTCGGGCAAGCCGTGAAAATGCCAGTGGCCATTGCACCCGTGGGTTTGACCGGCATGCAGCACGCCGATGGCGAAATCAAGGCCGCACGGGCTGCCGAAAAATTCGGCATTCCGTTCACCCTGTCCACGATGAGCATCTGCTCCATCGAGGACATCGCCGCCCATACGCAAGCCCCGTTCTGGTTTCAGCTCTACATGATGCGTGACCGTGACGCGATGGTCAAAATGATTGAGCGCGCGCGCAAGGCACGCTGTAGCGCGCTGGTGCTCACCTTGGACCTGCAAGTTATCGGGCAGCGCCACAAAGATCTGAAAAACGGTCTGACTGCCCCCCCAAAACCCACTTTGGCCAACATCATCAATCTGGCCACCAAGCCGCGTTGGTGCCTGGGCATGTTGGGCACCCGGCGCCACAGCTTCGGCAATCTGGTCGGGCACGTCAAGGGCGTGAGTGACATGCGCTCACTATCAGCCTGGACCAATGAACAGTTTGATCCGCGCCTGTCCTGGACCGATGTGGAGTGGGTCAAACAGCAATGGGGCGGCAAGCTGATCCTGAAGGGCATACAGGACGTGGAAGATGCCCGACTGGCGGTGCAGAGCGGTGCTGATGCCATCGTGGTGAGCAACCACGGTGGTCGCCAGCTCGACGGCGCCCAAAGCAGCATCGAGGCACTGCCGGGCATCGTGGCCGCCGTAGGCTCGGACATTGAGGTCTGGATGGATGGCGGCATCCGTTCGGGTCAAGACGTGCTCAAGGCCTGGGCACTGGGGGCCCGTGGCACGCTCATAGGCCGCGCAATGGTGTACGGGCTGGGAGCCATGGGCGAGGCCGGCGTCACCAAGGCCCTGCAGATCATTCACAAGGAGCTGGATGTGACCATGGCGTTTTGCGGCCATACCCAGCTCGAAAAGGTGGACCGATCCATCCTGCTGCCGGGCACCTACCCCACCTGAGCTTTATTCTGCTGCTGCCTGACACGCGCAGTCCCTCTCGCAGATGTTGACCGAGTCCACGCCCGGAGGAATAGCGCCCGAGCGACGTATTGCTCACCTGGACATGGATGCTTTCTATGCCAGTGTCGAACTCTTGCGCTACCCACAGCTCAAGGGCCTGCCCGTGGTCATCGGCGGAGGACGCAAGCAGGTTCTTGCCGCTCTTGAAGAACTGAAAGCCGCCGAGCCAGACCGCATATGGGATGCAGAGGCCGAGCGCGCAGCCCTGCGCCGCATTCCCGTGCAAGCCTTCGCCCGCTTGGCGGATTACACCGGTCGTGGCGTCATCACGACGGCCACCTATGCAGCCCGCCAGTTCGGCGTTGGCTCGGCCATGGGACTCATGAAAGCAGCAAAACTGTGCCCACAAGCCATTTTGCTGCCCGTGGATTTTGAGGAATATCGCCGTTTTTCGCGCAAGTTCAAAGCCGTCATCACAGACATCGCCCCTTGCATGGAAGACCGGGGTGTGGATGAGGTGTACATCGACTTCACCCATGTTCCGGGCGGCCAACGCGAGGGTGGCCGGGTGCTGGCGCGTCTGATCCAAAAATGTATTTTTGAGGCCACGGGCCTGACCTGCTCGGTGGGCGTCGCCCCTAACAAGCTGCTCGCCAAGATGGCCAGCGAGTTCGAAAAGCCCAACGGCATTTCCATCGTTCACCCGCAAGACTTACAAAATGCCATCTGGCCGCTGAACTGTCGCAAGGTCAACGGCATCGGCCCCAAAGCTGAGGCCAAGCTGGCTGCCCTGGGCATACACACCATCGGCGAGTTAGCAACTCAAGCCTTGCCGTGGCTGGTCAGCCACTTCGGCGTTTCTTTTGGCACCTGGCTGCATGAAGCGGCCTGGGGACGGGATACGCGCGAGGTGGTGCTGCACAGTGAACCGGTATCCATGAGCCGAGAAACCACTTTTGAGCGCGACCTGCATGCCGTGCAGGACAAAACAGAGCTGGGGGCCGTGCTCACGCGCTTGTGTGAGCAAGTCGCGGCAGATCTGCAGCGCAAAGGCTACCTGGGGCGAACCATCGGTATCAAACTGAGATACGCAGATTTCAAGAGTGTCACGCGTGACCAGACTGTCGACATGCCGACTGCTGACGCCGCTGCGATCCGTCGGGCTGCCGGTCTTTGTCTCAAGCGGGTAGACCTGCAACGCCGCATCCGCTTGCTTGGGGTTCGCGTGGGCGGCCTTAGCCAGCCCAACACAGCAGAACCGGCTTGGACGAAACGAGCCCAAGTTGGTGATCCCCACTCTGGGCAGCTTTTTTAACCTGGTGGGCAGAGTTGTTACCCTTTTGCGCGGCAGTTAATTCGCTCTCCATCCTGTTTATCGCTTACGCTATGGTCGTTGACACCTTTGATTCAAATCAAGCCGCGCTAACATTCGGCGCAATTAACAACGACACTGCCCCAGGAGAAGTTTGATGAGAATGAATTTGCCGGTCACCAATCAGGAGTATGACTACCCTGCTGGTGAAATGCTGGTCTCAACGACGGACCCCAAGGGCGTCATCACACACTGCAATCATGCCTTTGTGAAGGTGAGTGGCTTTGAATACGATGAACTCATCGGTCAGCCTCACAACATGATCCGCCACCCGGACATGCCGCCCGAAGCCTACAAGGACATGTGGAGCACCATAGGCCGTGGCCAGCCTTGGACCGGTATGGTGAAAAATCGCCGCAAGGACGGCGGCTTTTATTGGGTACAGGCCAACGTGACTCCCATCATGGAGGGCGGCAAACCACGCGGTTATATGTCGGTGCGCATCAAGCCTACACGCCAGGAGGTAGAAAGCGCCGAACAGCTTTACGCCAAGATCCGGGCAGAGCGCGAATCCAATCGCCACAGCTTCAAGTTGCAGGGCGGTCAGGTTCAAAAACTGGGGCTGAGTGGCTGGATCCAGGGTCTGGGTCGCATGAGTATGACGCAGCGCATGTCGATTGCCATGCTCGCCATGATCGGTTTTGGCATGGCGCCCCAGTTCATGGGCGTTCAGGGAATGACCGGCCTCTTGTTGCAACTGGCAGTGCTGGCAGTGGGTGGTATCGCGATGCTGCTGTGGTTCCACTCCCGCATCGTCAGCGTCATTGCTGAGGCGGAACGATTTGCCGGTGATCTGTCGGCGTGCAACCTGACTACGTCCATCTCCTTGAATCACGCGCCTCCCATGGGTGCGCTGATCCGCAGCTTGTGGCAAATCCAGATCAATCTGCGGGCAGTGATTGGCGATGTGAAAGCCGAAATCACCAGCTTTACCCAGACGGCCCAAGAAATTTCCAGCGGTAGCCTTGATCTTTCCTCCCGTACCGAGGCCCAGGCCAGCAGCCTGGAAGAGACCGCGGCCAGCATGGAAGAGTTGTCTAGCACTGTTCGTCAAACAGCCGACACTGCGGCTCGTGTGTCGGATGAAAGCGAGCGCAGCACCCAGGTGGCGACGCTGGGCGGTGAAGCCGTGCACAAAGTGGGCGAATCCATGCAAAGCATCAGCACATCGTCCAAGAAGGTGCAAGACATCATCGGCGTGATTGAAGGAATTGCTTTCCAGACCAATATCCTGGCCCTGAACGCCGCTGTTGAGGCTGCCCGGGCTGGCGAACAAGGTCGGGGCTTTGCGGTGGTGGCCTCGGAGGTGCGTGCCCTGGCGCAGCGCAGTGCGGTGGCGGCCAAGGAAATTCGTGAGTTGATTGCCCAGTCCGTAGGCCAGATCGCCGAGGGCAGCCAGCAAATGGCACACGCGGGCAACACAATTGATGACGTGGTCGCTTCCGTGCGCCAGGTGAGCGAGTTGATCCGTCAAATCAGCAGCGCGACCAAGGAACAGTCCATCGGTATTTCACAGGTCAATGAGGCCGTGACCCAGCTCGACACGGTGACGCAGCAAAACGCTGCCTTGGTCGAGGAATCAGCCGCCTCGGCCGAGGGTCTGAGCAGTGGCAGCGTTTCGCTGGCGCGCTCGGTGCAGGTCTTCCATCTGCCCTGAACGACACTGATCCGGCATCCCGATGCAGGCCCCGCTTGTTCATTCAAGCGGGGCTTTTTTCAATCAACGCCGAAATGCAGCCGCGACGAAATCAATAAATGCCTTCGCCCTTGATATCACTGCCTTGCGTGCCTCACATTGCGCGGCAAGGGTTGGGAGTAGCTGGTGCGAAAGGGATTGATGTCCAAACCACCGCGGCGTGTGTATCGGGCATACACCGCCAACTTCAATGGTTTGCAGCGAGTCCAGATATCCATGAAGATGCGCTCCACGCACTGTTCATGAAACTCGTTGTGATTGCGAAAACTCACCAGGTATTGCAATAAACCGCCCTGCTCGATCTGGTCGCCGGTGTAACTGATCTTTACGCTGCCCCAGTCCGGTTGCCCTGTCACCAGGCAGTTGCTCTTGAGCAGATTGCTGGTCAGCACCTCGCTCACAGGGGCTTCATTCGGCGTCGCGCTCAACAAGTCCGGTGCCGGCGTGTAGCGGGTGCAATCGATATCCAGCCGGTCCAGACTAAGACCATCCATTTCATGCACAGGCTCGCGATCGAACAGCGACGCGTCTACCAGGCTCAAGCCCACCGAGGGTGGCGTGGATCCAGGCGAAACCGCCCCGCGCCACACCGCCTCGGCGATATCTGAGCGTAGGCGGGCCTTGACCTCGTCGGCACTGTCAAACCGTGTGTTGTTGAAACTGTTGAGGTAGAGCTTGAAAGACTTGCTCTCGATGATGTTGGGCGACTCGCTGGGGATCGTGATGTGGGCCAGCGCCACCTGGGGTTTTCCACGCAAGTTCAACCAGCTCAGCTCAAACGCTGTCCAGAGGTCAGCTCCAAAAAACGGTGCCGGGCCAAGGATGCCGATCTCTGCGCGCTTTTCAGCACGGCCGATGGGAAACAACAGTGAGGCATCATATTGATCGACATAGCTGGACGACTTGCCGAGCAGGGATTGTTCAGGGGTATTCATGGCAACTTCATCAGGCGGGCTGGTGACGACGGAAAACCAGGCGATGGGGCTCGGATGCGCTGGCAGCGTAGGCATAGCCCTCCAAGTCGAAGTGCACCAGATCCTCGGGCCGTGCAATGCGGTTTTGTATGGCGTAGCGGGCCATCAGGCCGCGCGCGCGCTTGGCAGAAAAACTGATGATCTTGTAGTGCTGGCCCCGTAGTTCTTCAAATACGCACTCCACCACGCGCGCCTTCAAGGCTTTTGGGTCGACCGCCTTGAAATACTCTTGCGAAGCAAGATTGATCACCACCGGCTGTGGCTCCTTCGCCGCCCGTTTGTTGAGGTACTGGGCAATCTGGGCGCCCCAAAACTGGTAAAGGTTGTTGCCAGCCGGGTTGGCCAGACGCGTTCCCATTTCCAGGCGATAGGGCTGCATGCGGTCCAGGGGGCGCAGCACACCATACAAGCCACTGAGGATGCAAATATGGTCCTGCGCCCAGCTCAGCTCGTCCGCCTGCAAGGTTTTGGCGTTCAGACCATCGTAGACATCACCATTGAAGGCCAGGATCGCCTGCTTTGAATTCTTGGCTGTGAACCGGGGCGACCAGGCCTGGTATCGGGCGACATTCAAGCCGGCAAGTGCGTCGCTCAAATCCATCAGGGCCGCAACCTCCTGAGGCGACTTCTCGCGCAATACCTCTATGAGGGCCTGAGATTGCTGAACGAACTGGGCGGAGGTATGGGGCACGGCGCCCACAGGGGTGTCGTAGTCCAGCGATTTGGCGGGTGACAATAAAAACAGCATGCTCGAGATCCTTTAGCCGCCCGATTATCTTGTAGGCATGACCTAATCGCCCGGCCTGCTGATGCCACGCACCGGGCCGGATGAGGCTGAAAATCCGGGCAAGTCCTGAGGCCGGAGCACTTCTTGCGCCGTCCAATCGACCCGCAAAAGCAGGCCGTCAGGTCACCTCAGGTCGATCGAACTACTTCAAA
>JBJOJH010000088.1:0-3704 GCA_046046715.1 Pseudomonadota bacterium
GGGCTGGAA
This sequence comes from Pseudomonadota bacterium, assembly GCA_046046715.1. Classification (GTDB taxonomy): domain Bacteria; phylum Pseudomonadota; class Gammaproteobacteria; order Burkholderiales; family Burkholderiaceae_C; genus JBEEJZ01. The sequence continues at coordinate 10 of JBJOJH010000088.1, forward strand.
AACCGAGATCATGAGCGAATCCGCCAGTGAGCTCGGCGGCTACAAAGAAGTCGTTTTGCGCATCGAAGGCGACGGTGTGTACGGCAAGCTCAAGTTCGAGTCGGGGGGGCACCGGGTACAGCGGGTGCCAGCGACCGAAACCCAGGGCCGCATACATACCAGCGCCTGCACCGTGGCGGTGCTGGCAGAGCCCGACGAAACCGTGGCCGTGCAAATCAACCCGGCTGATCTGCGCATCGACACCTACCGTGCCAGCGGCGCCGGTGGCCAGCACATCAACAAGACCGACTCTGCCGTGCGCATCACGCACATTCCCACCGGCATCGTGGCGGAGTGCCAGGATGACCGCAGCCAGCACCGCAACAAGGCCAAGGCCCTGCAGGTCCTGTCCGCACGCATCCTGGAAAAAGACCGATCGGAACGAGCCGCCAAAGATGCCGAGCAACGCAGAGGGCTGATCGGCAGCGGTGATCGCAGCGACCGCATCCGCACCTATAACTTTCCACAAGGCCGACTGACCGATCACCGCGTCAACCTCACGCTCTACAAACTGCTCACCATCATGGAGGGTGATCTGGGCGACGTGGTGCACGCCATGACGCTGGCTCGCGAGGCTGAACAATTGGCCGAGCTGGCCTTGGCATCCGGCGACTGAGGAGCAGCGCCTTGAATCAGTCATCGCCTCAACACACGCCCCAATGGACGGTCGGCCAGGCCCTGGCCGAAGGCCGCACCTTGGGCCTGGACAGACTGGACCTGCAGCTGCTGATGTTGCATGCCTTGGGTCTGGACGAGGCCCGCCGGGCTTGGCTGCTGGCACACGACGATGAGGTGCTGGCAAACCACGTGGCTGAACGCTACTTGACCGACGCCACGCGCAGAGCGCAGGGAGAACCATTGGCCTACATCACGGGTAAGAAAGAGTTTTTTGGATTGCCACTGCGGGTGGACGCACGTGTGCTGGTGCCTCGACCAGACACCGAAACCCTGGTGGAGTGGGCCCTGGAACTCCTGCCACAGAAGAACGCCCGCGTGATCGACCTGGGCACCGGCAGTGGCGCCATCGCACTGGCCCTCAAGCACACCAGACCGGATTGGGACGTCCATGCGCTGGACGCCAGCGCCGATGCCCTGGCCGTGGCCCAAGCCAATGCCGAGAATCTGGGCTTGAGCATTCTGTTTCACCAGGGGTCCTGGCTCAGCAGGTTTGCGCCCGAGCCAGACACCGCGCAGCGCTTCAGCCTGATTGCCTCGAACCCGCCTTACATCGAAGCTGATGATCCGCATTTGGCGGCATTGACCCACGAGCCACAGCAGGCATTGGTCGCGGGCACGGATGGTCTGGATGATTTGCGCATCATCATTGGCCAAGCGCGAGACCATCTCCAGAACCATGGCTGGCTGATACTGGAACACGGCCACCAGCAGGCTGCGGTCGTACGTGAGCTGCTACGGGCTGCGGGTTTCAGTCAGGTGCAGTCACGCCGTGACCTGGCGGGCATCGAGCGTTGCAGTGGCGGAAAGTGGCTTGCTGCCCATTGAAAGTTCACGCCCGCACCACAGGTATATCGAGGCGATGAAATAATCCAGCATGATCCCGGGCCCTGGCGCCCGATTTATTGAAAGAAACCACCATGAGTGACACCCAACAACGCATCGACCAACTGGTCAAGGGCAACGACATCCTGCTGTTCATGAAAGGCAACGCCAGCTTCCCACAGTGCGGCTTTTCCGGTCGTGCCATTCAGATCCTGAAGGCCTGTGGCGTCGACACCCGGACGGTCAAAACCGTGAATGTGCTGGAAGATCAGGAAATTCGCCAGGGCATCAAGGAATACAGCAACTGGCCCACCATTCCCCAGCTTTACGTCAAGGGCGAATTCATCGGTGGCTCCGACATCATGATGGAGATGTACGAAAGCGGTGAGCTGGCTCAGGTTCTGGGCACGCAGGCCTGACCCCACTCAGGGCGCGAGAAACTCCCACTTCTTTTTCGCGCCCAGCACAGCATCGGGATAAGGTGCTTTTCCGCGCGAGCCGTTGTAGCGCCCCAGCGCCATGAACAAGTCGCCGCCTTCACGGTCCAGGTAGTGCCGAAGGATGACGCAGCCAAATCGCAAGTTGGTTTGCATGTTGAACAGCGTGGATGCGTCGCCATTTCCCAAAACCCGGCTCCAGAACGGCATCACCTGCATGTAACCGCGTGCGCCAGCACTGGACACGGCGAACTTGCGAAAGTTGCTCTCCACCTGCACCAGGCCGAGCACCAAAGCGGTGTCCAGGCCCGCACGCCGGCTTTCATACCAAAGGGTCTGCAAAAACTCCTTGCGGACGTGCCATTCAGGCTTTTGTTTCTTAAGCTTTTCACTGGTGCCACCCAGCCAGCGCAGATAAGCCAATCGAGACGGCGTGTCCATGAACTCGGGCACCGGCGGAGCCGCGTTCTGCACTGCACTGCTCAATGCAGTGCGTACCGCATCTGCCAAGGGCTCCTCCAACTGGCTGCCAGCCTGAGCCTGTGGTGCCCATGCCCCGCATGTGGCCGCGATAGACCAGCCCAAAAAAGCGCGCCTGGAGGCAGGCGCTTGCACGCCGGCCCGCAGGTTCATGTTGACAATCGGTCGCGGATCTTGCCCAGGATCTCCGCCACCGGCACCTTGCTGGCCTCGGCGTCGCGGCGATGCTGGTACTCCACTACACCGTCCTTCAGACCACGGTCCCCTATCGTCACCCGGTGCGGTACGCCTATCAACTCCCAGTCCGCAAACATCGCTCCCGGACGCTCGCCGCGATCATCCAGAATGACGTCCACGCCGGCCTGCAACAAATCGGCGTAAAGCTTTTCTGAGGCAGCCTTGACCTCCGGACTGCGATCTGGGCTGATCGGGCAAACCACCACTGTGAAAGGTGCCAGCGCATCGGGCCAGATGATGCCGCGATCATCGTGATTTTGCTCAATGGCAGCAGCGGGCAGGCGTGTGATGCCTATGCCGTAGCAGCCCATCTCCATGAACTGGGGTTTGCCATTCACATCCAGGAAAGTGGCGTTCATGGCCCGGCTGTATTTGGTGCCCAGATAGAACACATGGCCCACCTCGATACCGCGCTCAATCGCCAAGACACCTTTGCCGTCTGGCGCGGCGTCCCCGGCCACCACATTGCGAATATCAGCCACTCGCACGTCAGACTCTCCCCCAGCGAGGGTCGGGAAAACATCGCGCTCCCAATTCACACCAGTCATGTGGAAATCAGGCTCATTGGCACCACAAACCCAGTCTGCCATGACGGCCGCATCCCGGTCAGCCACGATGGAAACAGGCTTGAGCAAACCCAGCGGTCCAAGGTAACCAGGCTTGCAGCCGAAGTGGGATTCGATCTCCGGGATGGTCGCAAAACGGAAGTCCGCCAGACCTTCCAGCTTGCCGACCTTGACCTCGTTCATGTCGTGATCACCGCGCAGCAGCAGCAGCCAAATACGGGTTTTGACCACAGCGCCATCGTCATCGAGCTGGTCGGTGGCCAGCACCAGCGACTTGATCGTGCGATTCAAAGGCAACTGCAGTAACTCGGCCACGTCGGCACAGGTGCTCTTGCCGGGCGTCGAGGTCTTGGCGAGTGGCTGTGAGGGCTCGGGCCTGCCAAGGGTAGGCGCCAGTGCTTCGGCTTTTTCGAGATTAGCTGCGTAATCACTGGTG
>JBJOJH010000089.1:0-5073 GCA_046046715.1 Pseudomonadota bacterium
AAAAACCAGTGACCAGTGTGGTGCAAGGTGTCACTTACCTGGGGCTCAACACCATACGCAGCGTCTGCCTGCAGTGCCTGATGAGTGAGTCACTGCGACCCAGCAATCCACAGCTCAAACCCGTGTTTGAACGCTGGTCCTATGCCAGCGCCATCGCCAGCCAGCTTTGCATCCGGTTGGGGCAGCGTGTAGGTGTGCCCGATCCCGGCTCTATGGCCACACTGGTGGTGCTGTCCTTCCTGGGGCATATGGCGGCCCTGTCCTTGTTGCCTGCCGAAGCCACGGTGCGCAATGCTGCCCTGGGCTTTTTGGAGCGTACCCGCCGAGAGCAAGAAGAACTGGGGCTGTGCGCCGGCGAACTGGGCTGTCTGATGATGAATGAATGGGGTATGCCGCCGGCCATTGTGGAAGACGTACGCATCATCGACCGCATCCTGACCACCGCGCCCAAGCAGCTCGATGCCGAAAGGGGCTTGCGCCCGGCACTCAGTTATTACTGCGCCCGAGTCGGCGAAAAACTCGCCAGTGGCGAATGGAAAGACTTGGAGCCGGCCATTCCCGAAACCTTGCAGGGTCCCGAGTTTTTCCACCTCCAGACCCACTTCATGATCCGCCCCCGCATGACCCAGCTGGCCGTGGATTTCAGGGATCCGGCCTTTGTTGCCGAAGTCGCTGGCATGGTCCGGTCCTTGCGGTCGACCTGATCACTGAGATCAGTCTTTTTTCTCGTCCCCGCCGGGGATCACGGCGTCCGCCACAGCGCCCACGGCCTTGGCCGTGACCTTTACGCCCGTGGCTACCACCGTCACCGCGGCATCGGCCACCGCCACCATGGCACAGCCTTGCAGCAGGCTCACCAGGCCGGTCAGCGTCACCAGTCGAGTAAATGTCGTCACAGTCGTCATATTCGTCATTTCAATCCCTGTCAGTCTCGAAGTAACACCGGCTCCAGGGCCTCGCCCGCCGGAAGAATGCGTCCGATGATGGCCGTGTGGGGGTAGCCAGCAGCGCGCAGTGCTGTCACGCAGGCATCGGCCTGTTCAGACGGCACGCTGGCCAGCAAACCACCCGCGGTTTGTGGGTCGAACAGCAGCGGGTAGCGTGGGTGCCTTACAAAGTCAGCCTGGTTGCGCAGGGCCCGACGCAGGCGCACATTGGCCGGGGCTAGCGAGCTGGCAACGCCTGCGCTCACGCAATATTCGGCACCCTGCAGCACTGGCAGTGCCGACAAATCCAGCTCTGCGTCCACGCCCGAGGGCTTGGTCATTTCCACCAGATGGCCCAGCAGGCCAAAGCCGGTCAGGTCGGTACAGGCGGTGGCGCCATGGGCCAGCAGAATACGGGCGCCGGCCTGGTTGGACTGCACCATGGACTCCAAGGCCTGCGTGACCCAGCGGCCCTTGAAGCCCGGCAGATCGGCGATGCGTGCGTGGGCAGCAAACAGTGTGCCGGTGCCGATCGGTTTGGTCAGCAGCAGCACCTGGCCAGGGCGTAGACCGTCTTTGCGCAACACCGTGCGCATGGATGCATCGATGAGCCCATTGACAGCAAAACCCAGTGCCAGCTCCTTGCCCTCGCCGGTGTGGCCACCCACCAGCGCGCAGTTGGCCGCATTGAGCACCTTCATAGCCCCGCTCATCATCTGCAGCAGAAGGTCTTCGACCTTGGACTCCAAACCGGGAGGCACGGTGACGACAGCAGTGGCGGACTGGGGCTCTGCCCCCATAGCAAAGATATCGCCCAGCGCATGGTTGGCGGCCACCTGGCCAAACAGGTAGGGGTCGTCGATGAAGGCGCGAAAGAAGTCCACCGTGTGCACCATGGCCATACCCTGCGGCACCCGCACCACGGCGGCGTCGTCGGGCGCGTGCAGGCCGATCAGCACGTCGTCGCGCGCCACCGGTTGCAAGGCCCCCAGGGCGCGCGCCAGAACCGTGGCGCCCACCTTGGCGCCACAGCCGCCGCAGCGCATGGCTATGGCTGAAATGGCCTGCTGGGATTCCTCCGCGGTCAGCGCCAACTGAGGTGCGGTACTGCCGCCAGCCATGGGCAGGGTCTTGAAGTGCTGAAAACGCTGCATGAAGCGCCGGTCTATCCAGTCCTTCCAGCGCCAGACCCAGTCGCCGGCAAATCCCAGGGCCCCGCGTGAGGCCACGGCGTGCTGGTCGCCCGTGCTGATGAGCGCCAGCCAGTGACGTTGCGGCACGTAATGACGCAATCGCTCCCCGCGGGCAGCACGGCGCAGGTTGTCGGCCAACGGGCGGCCCATGCGCACGGCAAAGACGCCCGCTTTCTCCAGCGGCCGGCCTACAAAGGCGCAGACATCGCCCGCCGCAAAGATGCGAGGGTCACTGCTTTGCAGCTGCGGGTTGACCCGCACAAAACCCTCGGCGTCCAGCGCCAGCCCCGTGCTTTGCAGCCAGGCAGGACCACCGGCCTGGGTCACCCACACGATTTCATCGGTCTGCAAAAAGCTGCCGTCAGATGCGATCAGCTCGCCGGCACGTACCTGTTGCACCTCGGCACCGGTGTGCAGATGCACGCCCCGGTCGGCCAACACCCGCTTGAAGCGCGCCTGCACCCAGCGGTTGTGCGTGCGCATGATGGTCTGGTCGCGGGTGTAGAGGTGAAACACCAGCTCATCCGGATTTCGGTCCAGCTTTTGCAGCTCGATGCGTAAACGGTGTTGCATGGCCAGCGTCAGCTCCACCCCGCCAGCGCCGCCGCCCACCAGGGCAATGGTGGTGCGGCCGGGGTGCTGGCGCACACGTGCCAGCAGCGCCAGCCAGCGCTCGTGAAAACCGGGTATGGGTTTGACTGGCACAGCGTGCTGAGCCGCACCGGGCACGCGTGCCATTTGCGGTGTGGAGCCCACATTGATGGAGCACAGGTCAAACGACACCGGAGGGCGCTCGCGGCACAGAATCTTGTTTGATGCGCGGTCGATACCGATCACTTCGTCGTGATAGAAACGCGCCCCGGCCAAAGCCGCCAGACGGGGCAGGTCGATGTGCACCTCTTCAAAGCTGTAGTGACCGGCGATATACCCCGGCAGCATGCCCGAGTAAGGTGTTTCCACCGTGTTGCAGATGACGGTGAGGCGCACACCCGGCTCGGGCTGCATGCCAAAGCGGCGCAGCACGCCCACATGGCTGTGGCCGCCGCCGATCAGCACGATGTCGCGCAGGATGGGTTGCTCGGTCGATTGCATTCAGTTTTTTCCTTGAGGCGGGGCCAGTGCGGACACCAGCGCCAGCAGTGCGTTTTGTTCAGCCTGCGGTGCAAACAGGGGGGCTCGCAGTGCGCATTGGCGGGTCAGGCGGGCCAGTAGGCCATCGGCTTGATCCTGGGTGTGGCGGGCCTGCAGCAGCAGTTGGGCCAGTGCTTCGGCATCGCCGGGTTCAAAGTAGCCGCCGTAGTCTTCGCCCAGCATGCCCACGTTGCCGGCAATGCGTGAGGCCAGGACTGGCGTGCCGCTGCAGATGGCCTCCATCACCACATGGGCACCGCCCTCCATGCGGCTGGCATGCACCAGCACATGGGCGCGCTGGATGCGCCTACGCGTGGCTTCGTGCGGTAGCCCGCCCAGCCAGCGGTAGCCGGGACAGTCGTGTGCCGTGCCTTGGGCTGCTGTGGCCAGCACCGGGTCGAGTGCTGCGCCGATGTGGTCGATCAACACAGCGCTGGCAGGGGGCAGGCGGCGTGCTGCGGCCATCAACGTGAGCGGGTCTTTTTCATCCCGCAGGTGGCCCACCATCACGGCGCGCAGCTGGCGCTTGGGTTTGCCTAGAGGCCTACGTGTGCTGGTGGACTGAAATATCACCTGTGCCTTGGCATGCAAGTCTTGGGGCAGGGCCTGCACACCCAGGGCCTGCAAGACCACCAGTTTTTGCGCCAGCGCCAGGGACTGCTGGGCCAGGGGTTCCTGGGCAATGTCGCGGTAGAGATCGGTGCCGGTCAGCACCACGGCCAGGCCGGCATGGCCATGCTGGGCAGCCCAGGCCGCAATCGCTGGTGCTGAACGGCGGGCGTGCAGGGCGATCATGATGGTGTCTGCTGCACTGTGTGCGTCTGGCCAGCTCTGCGTGATGCGGGTAGCATGCTGAGCAGACAGCAGGCGTTGCCAGCGCCGCGCGGTTTGCCAGTTGCCGTTGTTGGCGTCGGCCAGCGCCGGGCTGACGATCACCACCTGCATCTTCTTCACAGCACCTCCCAGGAGTCGACACTCGCGTGCCTGCCGATCACCTCACCTCGCCCCGTACTACCGACGCGCCCGCTCTGGCCGTTGCCTTGCGTGCCACGCGGCAACGCACGCTGGGCCTGATCGACGCCTGGCAGCAGGCACGTCCGACCCTGCAGGTGCCGCAGCTGGACACGCTCAATCCGCCCCTGTGGGAGCTGGGCCATGTGGGCTGGTTTCAGGAGTGGTGGATTGCCCGCAACGCCCAGCGCAAGCTGGGCATCGCCTGTAAACCTGATCATGTTCGACCCGACTCGTGTCTCGGTAGGGCCGATCTTTTTTATGACTCCAGCAGTGTGGCGCACGCCGACCGCTGGCAGCTGCCTTTGCCCGACCTGGATGCAACCCTGGGCTACCTGCAAGCCGTGCTGGAAGACACGCTGGCCCTGTTGAGCGACGCAGGAGCAGGTGACGAGGATCTTTACTTTTGGCGACTGGTGCTTTTGCACGAGGCCATGCACAACGAGGCTTCTGTGTACATGGCGCAGTCCCTGGGGGTGCCAGTGCCCGATGCACTGGCGCGCAGAACGCCGTTGCCTTTGCCCTTGCCGTTGCCTTTGACCGACGCAGCGCCTGGCAGCGATCAGAACCTGGAAGTGTCTTTGCCCGATCAGCACTGGCATTTGGGCCACGTTGGTGGCGGCTTTGCTTTCGACAATGAACTCGCGGGGCATGAGGTACACATCGATGCCTGCCATATCGACCTGCTGCCGGTGAGCTGGGCACGCTATTTGCCATTTATCGAGGCCACTGGCCATCGCTTGCCGCCCCACCTGAAGCGCGGCGGGCAGGGAGGCAGGGAGGGTGGTGGGAAGGGTGGCGGCAAGGGATGG
>JBJOJH010000090.1:0-3207 GCA_046046715.1 Pseudomonadota bacterium
ACGCGAGGTGCTGGCGGAGTTGAAGGACAGCCTGCTGCCCGAACAGTCGCCAGAGCCTATCGAGCGCTATGCCTTTTATGAGCGGGTGAAGGGCGTCTGTGCCATTGTGGTGACGGGCGAATTGCAACCTTTTGGTAACTTTATTTTGCGTAAGGGCGTCATCGGCGAAAATCTTCGCCCATGACACCTCCATCGGCCCCCGCCAAGGGCCAATCCGCCCCTTTGCTGCGCCCACGTGGTTCCAACCATGTAGGCATGCGTCAATTCAATGAGCGCGTGGTGCTGCACGCGATTCGGCAACACGGCAGCCTGCCCAAGGCCGACCTTGCGCGGCTGACCGGACTGACGGCCCAGACCATCGGCCTCATAACCAATCGCCTCGAAGAGGACGGTTTGCTGCTGCGGCACGATCCCGTGCGCGGCCGCATCGGCCAACCCTCGATACCGTTGGCACTGAACCCGGACGGTGCCTTTGCCATCGGCATCAAAATCGGCCGACGCAGCACCGACTGGCTGCTGGTCGACTTCACAGGCCGCGTGCGCCAGCGCAAGACCCTACCCTACGATTTTCCGGACGCAAATGTATTGCTGCCGGCCCTGAAAAGTGGCATGAACACCTTGCGGGAAGACCTGGGAGAGCTGGGCAGCCGGCTGGTGGGTGTGGGCGTTGCCGCACCTTTTCAGATGGGCGGCTGGCATCGCCAGCTGGGCTTGCCCGATGCGCAGGCCGAGTTGTGGAACCAGATTGACCTGAGCGCCGAAGTGCAGGCCATGACCGAACTGCCGGTCAGCTTTGCCAAAGACACCTCGGCAGCCTGTGTGGCAGAACTGGTGTCTGGCCTGGGCCGCGACGTCAAAAGCTTTCTTTACCTGTTTGTTGACACTTTTGTGGGTGGCGGACTGGTGATCAACTCGCACCTGCACCCTGGCGGCCACGGCAACGCGGGTGCCGTAGCCTCCTTGCCCATGAATCTGGCCGTCCCCAAGGCCGGCAAACCCGAGCAGCTGGTGAATCAGGCTTCTTTGTGGGAGCTGGAGCAGCGCCTGGTGAGCCACGGCATCGATCCCAAGGCCGCCTACGACGACCGCGCACTGTCGCCTGAGTGCCTGGAGCACACCGAAGCGTGGCTGGCCCACGCCAGTGTGGCACTGGCCCACAGCGTGACCAGCGGCAGCGCTTTTCTGGACGTAGACGCCGTGGTGCTAGATGGCTCGGTATGCCGCCCCTTGCTGCAGCGCCTGATCGAACAGACCCAGGACGCCCTGGCCCTGTACGACTGGGAGGGCCTGTGGGCTCCCAGCCTGATGGCCGGCAGCATAGGCAGCGATGCCCGGGCACTGGGTGGGGCCATGCTGCCCCTGCACGCCAACTTTGCGCCCGACCGGGACATTTTTCTTAAGGCCGCCACCTAAAATCCCCGGGTGTACGCTTCCAACGCCCCTCTTTTGCAGCCCTCCCCCACGCAGCGCCGTCCCATCCGTGAGCTGCCAGACGAGCTGATCAGCCAGATTGCCGCCGGCGAGGTGGTGGAGCGCCCCGCCTCGGTGGTGCGCGAGCTGGTGGACAACGCCCTGGATGCGGGCGCGCGCCAGATTACGGTGCGCTTACTGGCCGGTGGCGTGCGCCTGATCTCGGTGGAAGACGACGGTATGGGCATCCTGCCCGACGAGTTGCCGATTGCTTTCAAACGCCACGCCACCAGCAAGATCACCAACCTGCACGACCTCGAATCTGTCGGCACCATGGGGTTTCGAGGCGAGGCCCTGGCGGCCATCAACTCGATTGCCGATTGCGCGCTGCTGTCCCGAGCCTCTGGCGCGGCCCAAGCCTATTTGCTGGACGGGCGCACGGGCGAACTGAAGCCGGTGGCCCGCAGCACAGGCACCACGGTAGAGGTGAAAGAACTGTTTTTCAGTACCCCTGCCAGGCGCAAGTTTTTAAAAACCGACGCCACCGAGCTGGCCCATTGCATCGAAGCGGTGCGCCGGCATGCACTGGCCCGGCCCGATGTGGGCTTTGCTATCTGGCACGAAGGCCGGCTGGTGGAGCAATGGCGTGCCTGCACCGTGAGCGACGTTGCAGAAGATCGTCCTGCCGCCGAACAGCAGGCCCTCACCCAGCGTCTGACCGATGTCCTGGGTGCGGAATTCGAATCGCAATCCATCGCGGTGGACTACCGCAACAGTGTGGCTCGGGAGGGCACCGGGCCTGGCGTTCGGGTGTGGGGTCGGGTCGGTGTGCCCGACGCCGCACGGTCACGCCCCGATCAGCAATACGCTTATGTCAATGGCCGATTTGTACGCGACAAGGTGCTGACCCACGCCGCGCGTAGCGCCTTCGAGGACGTGCTGCACGGGCAGCGACAACCGGTCTATGCCTTGTACGTGGAAATGGACCCGGCCCGGGTGGATGTGAATGTGCACCCTACCAAAATCGAGGTTCGCTTTCGGGACAGCCGCGAGGTGCACCAGGCCGTGCGCCATGCTGTCGAAGACGCCTTGGCTGCGCCGCGCTCAGGCACACTGTCCGGTGCGGCGAGCTGGGCCCAGTCAGACATGGCCGCAGCACCGACCTCTGCCTCGTCCGCTACCAGCCCCGGCATGCCGCCTGCGACAACCAACGACTCCTCAACCGTCTGGCCCAGCGCGGCCCGTTGGACGCAGCCCGCTATGCCACTGCATGCCGAAGGTGCCTACCGCGTGTCCGACCTGGGCGCACTATGGGGTGCACCCAAAGCGCACTCAACCGAGCCCCTCCCAGCAGCTGCCGCGGATGCGCCGGGCAGCGCAAGTGCAGCACCCGCTTTCGGCGGCGCTGGTTCGCCCCTAGCCCCAGACAGTGGCACCTGGCCCTTGGGCCGGGCGCTGGCTCAACTGCAAGGTGTTTACATCCTGGCGGAAAACGCCCAGGGCCTGGTGGTGGTCGATATGCATGCGGCCCATGAACGTATCGTGTACGAGCGACTCAAGGCGCAGATCGACACCTCCCGCATTGCCAGCCAGCCCTTGCTGATCCCCGCTACCTTTGCCGCCACGGCGCAAGAAGTGGCAACGGCAGAAGCCCACGTCGACACCCTAACCACGCTGGGCCTCGAGGTCACGCCCTTCTCGCCCAAAACGCTGGCGGTGCGCGCCGTGCCCACCAGCCTGGCACAGGGCGATGCTGTTGAGCTGGCCCGCAGCGTGCTGGGCTAGTTCAGCCAACAC
>JBJOJH010000091.1:0-4764 GCA_046046715.1 Pseudomonadota bacterium
AGGATGGGCTGCATGATGCCTTGCGCCTTGATGCTTTCAGCCAGTTCGTACAAGGCCCCCTCATCCATACGGGTGCGGGGCTGGTATTGCCCGGCCACCATATCAGCCAGAGACAGCGCGCTGGGTGCGCCCGCCGTCTGGCTTGTGGCTTCTGCCGGGGTCGGGTCGACAACGCGGGGGCCAAGCAGGGCTTCGAGGCCCAGGCCCAGGCCCTTGGGTTTTTTGGTGACCATGGTCTCTTTCTCAGGTAAACGGTGCCATCAGTTGACGCACTTTTGCTGCAAATTCAGGAGCATCTGGTGGCCTTCGGGCCAGTCGCCCAGACCAGACTCGGCATTAATGTGGCCGTGGCGGCCACAGTCCAAAAACTCTGAGTCCCAGGCCTGCGCCCACTGACGCGAGCGCTCAAGGCCGCAATACGGATCGTCCTGGCTACCCAGCACCATGGAACTAAAGGGTAAGGCTTGTTGGACCACAGGGGACCAGCTGGCGAGCACGGGGCGCAAAGCCTCCCGCTCCGGGTCTCCGGGCGCGACCAGGAATGCCGCCTGCACCTGGTGGGTGTTGCGCGACACCTGCGCCCAGGCCGCAACCAGAATGCAGCCCAGGCTGTGCGCCACCAGGGTGATCGGAGTACCGGAGGGCTGGCTCAGAATCACGTCCTCCAGCCTGGAAATCCAGTCACCGCGCAAAGGACGGGCCCAGTCGTGCTGCTCCACGCGGGTATAGCCGTACAAAACTTCCCAACGGCTTTGCCAGTGATCAGGGCCCGAGTTCTGCCATCCCGGCAGCAAGAGAACAATGGGTGTGGACATGGGTGGCCTGGTCTTTCAGGGTGAGCGCCTGCGCATCACAAGCTGGAGATGCGATCAACCATCTCTTGGGCAAAGGTCACAAAGGCCTGCGCTCCCTTGGAGGCCGGGTCAAACACCACCCCCGGCAAGCCGTAGCTGGGCGCCTCCGCCAGACGCACGTTGCGTGGGATGACGGTGTCGAACACCTTGTTGCCAAAGTGGGACTTGAGTTGTTCGCTGACCTGCTGCTGCAAGGTGATACGCGGGTCAAACATCACGCGCAACAAACCAATGATGGCCAAATCCCGGTTGAGGTTGGCATGTACTTGCTTGATGGTGTTGACCAGGTCGGTCAGGCCCTCCAGAGCGAAGTATTCGCACTGCATGGGCACGATCACGCCGTGTGCGCAACACAGGCCGTTGAGCGTGAGCATGGACAGCGAAGGTGGACAGTCAATCAAGATGAAGTCGTAATCGTCTACCACCATGGCCAGCGCCGCCTTCAGGCGCTTTTCGCGGCGCTCCAGGCCCACCAGCTCCACCTCAGCGCCGGCCAGGTCCCTGCTGGCACCCAGGATGTCGTAGCTGCAACCACCTTCGACCAGTTTGGGGCTTCGCACTCGGACCTCTGCTACAGAAGCAGACTCCAGCAACACGTCATAAACGCTGAGTTGAAGAGTGCGTTTGTCCACACCCGAGCCCATGGTGGCGTTGCCCTGAGGGTCAAGGTCTATCATCAGCACGCGCTGACCGAGCTTGGCCAAGCCAGCCGCCAAGTTGACGGTGGTGGTGGTTTTACCCACCCCGCCCTTTTGATTGGCAATGCAGAATATTTTGGCCATGCGTATGAGTGAGGCTGGTGATGGGTGAATGAAATGCAGAGAGTCTAGGCAGACAAAAACTACTTGGACTACTTGGACAAGGCAAGCTTGATGCCAAAGCCAATCAGGAAGATACCTGCAATTTTTTGCAAAGCTGCGGTGACCACCGGATTGGATCGCAATTTTTCGGCCATGGTGTGGGTGATGATCACCACCCCCATGCAGTAAATAAAACCCAAAACAGCAATCGTTGCTGCCATGACGCCAAAAGTCACAAAACCCTGATGCCGCCCTGGATCAATGAACTGAGGGAAAAAGGCCACGTAAAACATGATGGCCTTGGGGTTGAACAAGGTGATCACCATCGTTTGCCGGAAATAGTGACCGGGTCGTATGTTGATCATGGGCTTGTCGCCCGGCTTGGCCGTCAACATCTTGAAGCCCAGCCAGGCCAGGTATGCGGCACCTACCCACTGCAAAGCCGCAAACAAAAAGGGGTTGGCCGCAAGCACCGCCGCGACGCCCGCCACGGTAAGCCACATCAAAATCTGATCGCCTAACAGCAAACCAAACACAGACGCTGTGCCACCGGCCAGACCACCTTGGCCGGTGGAGGTGATCAAGGCCAAATTACCGGGCCCAGGCAGAAAAAGCAGGAGCACAAAGGCGGCCACAAACGCGCCGTAATCTGCAATACCAAACATTCATTTGCCCCGAAAGTGAGGCCGAAGTTTACGTCAGCGTAGGCCTGCGAAGTGCGGCCCCAAACTCAAGCGAGTCGCAGCCAGACGATGCAACGATCAGCCTGCAGCCCAGGTACGACGACAGGTTCCACGTGAAACACTTGCACGTCGGCGGGCAGTGCTTCAATTTCTTCTAGCGGGTGCTTGCCCTTGAGCGCCATCCAGAAGCCATCCGGAGCCAAAGCACCCCTGGACCAATTCGTGAAGTCGACCAGCGAGGCAAAGGCCCTAGAGCACACCACATCGTAAGGACCGCTCAAACTTTCAACACGGGCATGTACGCCACGCAGGTTGGGCAACTTCAGACTTGCCGCCACCTGCTGAATGAAGGCCGCTTTCTTGGCAACCGTATCCACGCAATCCACGCGCCAATCTGGTCGGCAAATAGCCAAGACCACTCCCGGCAGGCCGGCTCCCGACCCCACATCCAGAAGTCGCAGCTGTATCAACTCGTTAGCCTCGACCTGACTTGCGAGCGGTGACATCACAGCCAAACTGTCCAGCAGGTGCTGGGTCAGCATGGCTGCCGGCTCCCTCACAGCGGTCAGGTTGTAAACCTGGGTCCATTTCTCAATCAAGGCCAGGTAATCCAACAACTGGGCGACCTGCCCGTCTGACAAGGTCAGGGCCAAATCGGATAAACCCATTTTTAACTCTCGCTCTAGCGGACGCATCAAACGAGCTCCTGCGACGCACCTTGTGCAGGCAAGCCAACACTCTCAGCAGGACGGCTTCTGTGCTTCTTGAGGTAAACCATCAAAAGAGAAATCGACGCAGGCGTAATGCCTGAGATGCGCGAGGCCTGACCCAGGGTCTCGGGCTTGTGCTGCTTGAGTTTTTGGCGCGCCTCAAAACTCAAGGCGGTGACCTGCGCGTAATCAAGATCTGCGGGCAGCTTCAAGTTCTCAAAGTGTGCAGCCCTTTCCACTTCTTCTCGTTGGCGATCGATATAGCCGCTGTATTTGGCAGCGATCTCAACCTGCTCCATCACAGCTTGCGCCAGGTCGTCGCTCGTAGGCCCCAGAACATCGCCACAGGCTTCACGTGAAACAGTATCTTCCGACGACTGCAAGCTTGGAGTTAACACGTCTTTGGCGGCGTACTTGCCATCACTCATAGTCATCAGAGTGACGTAGCTGACATCAGGGCGGCGCAAGAGTTCAGCCAGGTTGTATTCGTGGTCTATGGCTTTGCCCAGAACACGCTCGGACTCGGCGGCATCCAGATTGCGCGGATTCACCCAAATAGATCGCAGACGTTCTGTTTCACGTGAAACAGCATCTCGCTTACGGCAAAAAACGTCCCAGCGCTGGTCATCCACCAGCCCCAGCTTGCGCCCCGTTTCCGTAAGACGCATGTCGGCGTTGTCTTCGCGCAGCTGCAAGCGGAACTCTGCCCTGCTGGTGAACATGCGATAGGGCTCACTCACCCCCTTGGAGATCAAATCGTCAACCAGCACGCCCAGGTAAGCCTGATCTCGCCCCAAGACCCACGTGTTTTGCTGCCAACCATTGCGTGCACCCGACTGCAGAGCGGCATTCGCACCGGCAAACAGGCCTTGTGCCGCGGCCTCCTCGTAGCCGGTGGTGCCATTGATCTGACCGGCAAAAAACAGACCCCGAATGGCCTTGGTTTCAAAACTGCTCTTCAGGGCTGTGGGATCAAAGTAATCGTATTCAATCGCGTAACCCGGACGCAGGATGTGTGCGTTTTCAAGACCCGCCATGGACCTGACCAAGGCGTACTGGATATCAAATGGCAAGCTGGTCGAAATGCCGTTGGGATAGACCTCGTGAGTGGTCAGGCCCTCGGGCTCCAAAAAGATCTGGTGACTGTCCTTGCCAGCAAATCGGTTGATTTTGTCTTCCACGCTGGGGCAATAGCGCGGCCCAATGCCATCAATCTTGCCGGTGAACATGGGGCTACGATCAAAACCCGAACGAATGATGTCGTGGGTGCGCTCATTGGTATGCGTGATCCAGCAGGGTATCTGCTGGGGATGCATGGATGCCCGCCCCATGAAACTGAACACAGGCACACCCGTGCCATCAACAGCACCATCGCCTGGTTGCTCCATGCATTTGCTGAAATCAATGGTGCGCCCGTCGATGCGTGGCGGCGTGCCAGTCTTGAGCCTGCCCTGCGGCAACTTGAGTTCTTTAAGACGTGCGCTCAAGCTGACTGCGGGTGGGTCACCGGCACGACCGGCAGCATAGTTGTCCAGACCCACATGTATCTTGCCGTCCAAAAAGGTGCCCGCAGTCAGCACCACCGTCCGGCTTCTGAAGCGTATGCCGACTTGCGTGACCGCACCCACCACGCGGTCGCCCTCCACCATCAGGTCATCGACCGCCTGCTGGAACAACCACAAGTTGGGCTGGTTTTCCAGCTTACGGCGTATGGCGG
>JBJOJH010000092.1:0-4113 GCA_046046715.1 Pseudomonadota bacterium
GTCTTCCAACATGTAGCTCACGCCGCTGGGCACGCGCAGGTTGTCTTCGAGCACGTAGTACTCGCCCTCCCCCGCTGCGTTGGGCGCACGCACGATGTCGATGCCCGAGATGTGCGAATACACCTGGTTGGGCACATCCACGCCCATCATCTCAGGGCGGAATTGGGCGTTGTTGGTGATTTGATCGCGGGGCACCACGCCGGCACGGATGATGTCCTGGTCGTGATACACATCGTGGATGAAGCGGTTCAGGGCCGTGACACGCTGCACCAGCCCACGCTCCATGCTGGCCCACTCATGCGCTGGAATGATGCGGGGGATCAGGTCAAAGGGAATCAGCCGCTCGGTGCCGGCACCGTCCTCGTCTTTTTCGCCATACACGGCGAAGGTGATGCCCACCCGCCGAAAAATCATTTCAGCTTCTTCGCGGCGCGCCTTCATGGCGTCTGTGGGCTGCTGCTGCAACCATTGCAGATAGGCTTGATAGTGGTCTCTGACCCCCGACTGTGCGTAGGGCAGTTGCGTGTACATCTCGTCGAATTTCTGCATAAGTAGCTTCCCGTAACACTCACACTTCAGCAATTAGCGTGCCATTGAGCCCGCATATCTTGCCGCCCTGACGCCCGCTCATCAAGGCGGCCGGTGATGCCAGTATCGACGCGCGATATCGCGCTGACATTGCACCCGACCAGGCACCCATGATTGCCAACGCTGCGCACCACAGCGTGGTGATTCCAGCACTGTCACACCATGCGCCTCGTAACGCTGCAGCACCGCTGGGGCGGGGTGACCGTAGCGGTTGCGATAAGACGACTGCACCAAGCCGAAGCGTGGCTGAACGGCCTGCAAAAAGGCATCGCTGCTGGAGGTCTTGCTGCCATGGTGCGGCACCAAAAGCACATCGGCCCGCAAGCGCGCACCCTCATTCACCAGTCGCGCCTCCTGGGCTTTTTCAATATCGCCCACCAGCAGCGCCGTGCGCTGTCCGTTGCTGATGCGCAGCACGCACGACATTGGGTTGGGCTTCAGGGGCTGCTCGTAATCCTGCGCCGAAGGGTGCAGGATGTCGAAATTCACCCCATCCCAGCTCCAGTGCTGGCCAGCCTCGCAACGGCGCACCAAGTCGGGCACCTGCAAGGACTGGGTCTGATTCATGGACGTGATCAACTGGGCCTGGGGCTGTTGCGCTAGCACCGTCTCGGCGCCACCCACATGATCAGTGTCACGGTGGCTGATCACGACTGCGTCCAGGCGCAGGTCCAGTGCACGCAAAAGGGGCACGATCACCCGGTGCCCCGCATCACTGTCTGCACTGAAACGGGGCCCGGCGTCGTACAACAGTGCATGACTCGCGGTTTGTACGATGACTGCATTGCCCTGGCCAATGTCTGACGCCAACAATTCAAACTCTCCCACAGCGGGCCGGGGCGCTTCCCAAAAAAGAACGGGCAACAACAACGGCAGGCCTGCCAGCCGCACAACAGGGGGCATACGTATGGCCAAGAGCGCACCACCGCACAAACCGGCAAGTCCGGCCCACAGGGGCGCACGCGCAAGATGGAGATCAGCCAAGGGTAACTTAGCCAACCAGGCCAGCAGCTCCGTCAAGACCTGCAAAGCCCAGGCGGCCACCGGCCACAAGGGCGAAAACAGCACACCCAGCATGCCCAGCGGCGTGATCACCAGGGTCACCCACGGAATAGCCACCGCATTGGCCACCAGGCCGATCAACGACACCTGCCCGAACAGCAACAGGGACAAGGGTGCCAGCGCCAGCGACATCACCCATTGCTCGCGCACCATGCTGCCAAAACGATGCAGGGTCCGAACGGGCCACGGCAGCGACTCTGTGGCTTGCTGCTGGGCTGCACGACCCGGGTCGGTGGCAAACAGGACCCCCACCGCCACAAAGCTGAGCCAAAAACCTGCCTGCAACAGGGCCCAGGGGTCCAGTGCCACCACCACGGCGCAGGCCAGCAACCAGGCTTGGGGCCAGGGCCACTGGCGTCCGGTCAGGCGCAGCAGGCACACGGTCAGCAACATCAGCAGGGTGCGCTGGGCCGGTATGCCCCAGCCACAAAACACGGCATAGGCCGCGGCAAAAAGCAGCCCGCCCAGCAAGGCCGCATGGGGTGCCGGGTAAGCCAGGCACAGACGTACCGAGCGCCGCCACAGTGCCCCCACAAGAGCGGCAGCCAGCCAGGCAAACATGGTGATATGCAAGCCTGAAATGCTCATCAAATGGGCCACGCCCGTCGCCCGGAAGATGTCCCAATCACTGCGGTCGATGGCTTTTTGATCACCCACCACCAAGGCTGCGATCAACCCGGCGTAGCGCCTGTCAGGCACCGTTGCGACGATCTGGTCGCGCACCCGCTGGCGCCCTTGCTCCACCAGATGCCAAGAGGTTTGCGCCAGGCGCAGCGGGGACTCGTCCTTGGCACCGGTTCGTACATAGCCTACGGCCTGTACGCCTTGCTCCCACATCGCCAGCTCGTAATCAAAGCCCATGGGGTTGCTGGCACCGTGCGGTGCCTTCAGGCGCACCGTCAAACCCCAGATTTCTCCGGGTCGCAGCTGCTGCGGCCCGGCTTGGGCTTGAGCCCAAATGTCCAGCATGCCGCCGGGCCCATCACGGCCGCCGTCAGGGGTGTTGCCATACCAGGCCAGGTCCAGGCGCCGTGGCAAGGTCACAGGCTGGCCATCCAGGGAGGCGCTTTGGGGCTGGAACCTGAAGCGGGTGCCCAGCTCGTCTTGCTGCACCATGGCCTCGACCCTGCCGATGACACGCAAGTTGCGCCCTTCCAGCCCGGGGTCCAGGGCCTGCGACCCATAGTGCTGGGCACGCAGGTCCGTCACCCCATAGGCCACCATCGCGGTCCCCACCAGCAGCGCCATGGCGGCAGCCGTGCGTGCCCTCGCCCATCGATGCCACCGCCACCGCGTGGCCCACCACACCAACCCAACACCAAAGACAGCAAAAGTTGCCGCTTGCAGAGTGTTCAGCCACTGCGCCTGCTGCAATTGCAGCGCCGAGCCCAACACCCAACCCAGCAAGGGCAAACCCAAGCGTGCAGGTGCGAAGCCCGATGGCGCGGTAAGAGACATACAGAGATGCTAACTGCCTGTTGCGCCCTGCCCTCAAGTTACCTGACCTCAAGGCGGCAACATGGCTCGTCTTTTGCTTACATTTACAGGGTCACTGCGGGCTGACGATCGTCCCCCCGCACTTTCGTGTTCAGAACCTTAGATAAATCGAGTCTCCATGTCCATCCACGCTGCCCTGAACCACGTCACCCACTACCAGTACGACAGGCTGGTGAACCTGGGCCCGCAAGTGATCCGCCTGCGACCGGCCCCCCACTGCCGCAGCAAGGTGCTGTCGTACTCGCTCAAGGTCGAGCCCACCGGCCACTTTTTGAACTGGCAGCAAGACCCGTTTGCCAATTACCAGGCCCGGCTGGTCTTTCCGGAAAAGACGCAAGAGTTCAAGGTCACCGTCGATCTCGTGGTCGAAATGGCGGTCTACAACCCCTTCGACTTCTTCCTTGAGCCTGCAGCTGAGGTATTTCCGTTCACCTACGAGCCCCTGCTCAAGCAGGAACTCGCGCCCTATCTGGCGGCCGATGCCCTCACTCCCCTGGTGAAGGCTTACCTATCCAAAGTAAACCTCAAAAAGCGGCGCACCATCGACTTTCTGGTGGACATCAACCAGATGCTGCACCAGGACATCAAGTACCTGATCCGCATGGAGCCCGGCGTACAAAGCCCGGAAGAAACGCTCAAACTGAAATCGGGCTCCTGCCGCGACTCCGGCTGGCTGCTGGTGCAGCTGCTGCGTCATTGCGGCCTGGCGGCCCGGTTTGTGTCGGGTTATCTGATTCAGCTCAAGCCGGATGTGAAATCGCTCGACGGCCCCAGCGGCACCGAGGTTGACTTCACTGACCTGCACGCCTGGTGCGAGGTTTACCTGCCCGGTGCCGGCTGGATCGGGCTGGACGCCACCTCGGGCCTGCTGGCCGGTGAAGGTCACATTCCACTGGCCTGCAC
The DNA here is from genome assembly GCA_046046715.1 of Pseudomonadota bacterium. GTDB lineage: Bacteria > Pseudomonadota > Gammaproteobacteria > Burkholderiales > Burkholderiaceae_C > JBEEJZ01. The sequence continues at coordinate 4,051 of JBJOJH010000092.1, forward strand.
GCCGCAGCCCTCGGGTGCCGCGCCTATAGAAGGCGTGATGGACAAGGCCGAGGTCGAATTTGC
>JBJOJH010000093.1:0-6281 GCA_046046715.1 Pseudomonadota bacterium
GCCAGCAACAGCTTTTGCACCTTGCGCCTTAGCTCCACCGGCCCCACCACCAGCACATCGGGCCCGTAGCGCAGGATGTCGCCCACCAGCTCGCGGTCGTCGGTGTAGGGGAAGGTCAGCACATGGCTGCCGTCGGCCTCGGTGTGGCTTTGTTGCTGCGGGTGCCATGTTTCGCCTGCGACCCAACGCGCCCGCTCTGGCGTGAACTTCAGGGTGGCCCAGGCTTGCGGCGGCCCGGCAAATATGCCGTAGCCCGCGCCGGTAAAGGTGCTGAGGGCGTGGTCGGGCACTTCTTTGGCGGCTTCGTCCAGCACTTGCAGCTGGGAGATGGCGTCGATGCTGAAGCTGCGCAGTTCGTCGCGCAGGTGGCACCAGGCGTCCAGGTACCAGTTGTCGCGGTAGTGCACCAGGCGCTGTGGCGATATGTGGCGTTCGGTGGTTTGCCCGTTTTGCCGGCCAAAGTGGGTGATCTTCAGGCGCTTGCGTGCCAGGGTGGCGGCGGCTACGGCCTCAAACGACTGGGCGGCCACCACACGTTTGCCGGCACTGACGATGCGAATGCGTTTGGCCACGTCCTGGTCGCTAAGGCCGTGTTTTTGCATCAGCAGCGTCAGGCGCTCTTTCAGGGGCTTGAGTTTGGCACCCAGCAGGCCGGGTTCGAGTTGTTCCAGCAGTTGCTGAATGGTGATGAGCGCCAGTAGTTCGTCCTGGCTAAACCACAGGCCGGGCAGTTCGGTGTCGGTGTGGCCACGGTCGAGGGTGTAGCCGCCCAGGTCGCGGTTGTATTCGATGGGCACATGGAGCTGGTCGCGCAGCTTGGCAATGTCGCGCTTGAGGGTGGCGCGGGACACCTCCAGAGCGGCCATCAGGTCTTCTGCGGTAGTGGCGCGCCGGGCGCTAAGCAGGCTTTTGTATTTGTAAAGCCGCAAAACCTCACTCATGCCCTATCTCCCTGGTTGTCGATTTTTGAATCTTTTTTTGTTGCCATCTTATGCGATGAAAACAAGCTCCCCGGGGATCGTTGGGTCGAATTGCCGTTGTATTTACCCCGGGGAGCACTCCCCTGCCCTGTGCGACAGCGTTGATGCCTTTGGTGCCGGTTTGGCACGCTGGAATTTTGTCGAGAGCCAGGCTCACGTCATGAGCCTATGGGGCTGATCGTTTGTCCAGCAACTGGCCTGAATAAGAAGGGCTTGAGGGCTCAAAATGGGCTCACGCGGTGAGCTGCATTCCAACGAAACATTGGGAATAGGTCATAAACCAAGTGCAACAACCCGGTCCCGACTTAGTCCTCACCTCGTCGCGACTTGATCGGGTAGACGTTGGCAAACGGCCTCAGTGGGCTTGAAATTCGAATTGGAAGCCCAGGTTCTGCAAGCCCCAGAGGCAATGCATGATCCAGTAGTCCTTCTCGACCAGCATGGGTCAAGGCCGCGCTCGTCGGCGACGATTGCAAGTAATTGATCGAAGTCCCGACGTTCGTGCAGGAAATCAACCACCCGACCACTACCGCAGTCGCTTGCGCGTGGCCAGGTTGCCAAAGTTGTCAGACGCACGCTGTAGACGATCAGGCTCGAAGGTGTGCATCTTTTGACGAGCTCGCCGCAAGACCAGATCGCGGTCCTCCGCAAGTTCATCAAGATTGTTCAGTAGGTCGACAAAGAGAAACTCGGGTGTCAGTTTCTTTGGAAACCGAGGCTTCACCCGGAAATCAAACTGCCGGTTTCCCAACTTGAAAACACCATGACGCTTGTGGTTGTAGACCACAGTGGAGTTGTAGAGCTGAGTCGTTCCAAGGCCTACTGCGTTGTAAGCCGAGGGGGAAAAAACGAGGAAGTCTTTGTCGCGCAAGAAACCGCCCACGACGTGTTCATCGGCAGGGGGCAAAGCACCGAAGCTGGATTGTTTGGGCACGTGGTAAAGCCCCTGGGCTAGCTTTTTGAGCTTTCCCGCTGCAACCAGCACTCGAAGATGTCGAGCTACCGACGTCGACAGCCCGACCAAATCTTCACACTGACAAACACGCCCGGCCCGCAAGCCATCCGCGAGGCGTGCAGCACCACCTTGCAAAGAAGGAACAGCAGGGGATGCTGGGGAACGCATGTCTATTTTCATTGACGTTTCATGCATTTTATCGGGCTATGACGGCGTGTCATGACCCGCTTTTGTTATAAATCCAAGCCCGAATGATCAACGCTACGACTCGTCGTCATCGTTAAACACGGCACCCAATCCGGTAGCAGTGTTGCCAATGCGTAAGCTGCCGTCCGAGCTGGCTTGACCCAGACTGGTGAACAGGGAGCCATCGCTACCGACGGTGTTGTCGCCCATGCGGGTGTACACCACGCCCCTGGATGACACGCTCATGTCGTCAGAAATGCGGTTGATTGTTTCGCCCTCGCTAGAAACGGCGAAATCCTTGAACAGTTGCCAAAAAGCCATGGCCTGATCTCCCTAAGACATCGGCAAATTCTGCGACTGCCAGAGCTCATCACAAGAGCCTGCCGTGCTGGATGAATGATCAGGGTAAACGCCGGCTTAGGGCTCAAGTAAGGGTCACGCGGTGAGCCAGGGCGCGGCTATCCTTGGGGCGGAGAGTCAAAACGAACAGCAGACTTCAGGGAGAACAGCATGATATTGAGTCGATACATGGGCGTAGGGGCACTGGCTATTGCGGCAGTAATGGCCGGCTGTGGCGGTGGAACCGGAACAGAAAACGGAGCCAACAACATCAACACAGGCAGCCCCAGGATATTGACCATCAATGGCACCGCCGCCACAGGAAGGGCCATTGCCGCGGCCAGTGTGATGGCCAAGTGCCAGACCGGCACGGGCTCGACAACCACGGCTGCTGATGGCACCTTTACGCTTCGGCTCACAGGGGGCAGTTTGCCGTGCATGCTGCAGACCACCGACCCCAGTGACAAGGCCACATTGCACACGGTGGCACCGGCCGATGGGGCAAACGCTGGCGTGACCGTTACCGCCAACATCACGCCCTTGACCGAAATGCTGAGTGCCCGGGCCTTGAGCGCAGAACCTGCTGCGTTCTTTGCCGCCTTTGATGCCAAAGCCGCAGAACTCAAGTTGTCGGATCGTTCAGTGGCTTTGGCCCAAGCCGATGTGAAGGTCGCTATCAACGAAGCGATCAACACAAGTAGCCTGGCAGACTGGATTGCAACTCCACTGCGCGCCGCGACCGCAAGCAATCCTGCAGGCGGGGACGCACAAGATCTGCTGCTAGACACTCTGCGCACCCAGCTGGACGGCAAGCAGTTGCCGCATGTCGTCACGGCTTTGGCAACAAGTAGCCCGCCAGCACAGGTCAAGCAGGTCGTTGCCGATCGTGTGGCCGCTTCTGCAGCCAAGCTCACATCGGTCGTTAATCTGGACAGCAACACCGTGGTTCTGGCCTGGACTGATGCCTACCCGGCGGGTACCACCTACCGCGTAGAGGCGCAAAACCAGGACGGCAGTTTTTCCGCGTTAGAAACACTGTCGGGCACAAGCGGCACAGGTGGCGCTATGCAGTGGCAGCGCGCGGTAACAGTGAAAACGGTTTACCGGGTTGTAGCTGTTCTGCCCGACCGCGTGCTGGTCATTTCAACGCCGCAGGGTCAGGATGCCGTCACGGTGCCGGGGCCAGGTGCCGCACCAGCCATTGTGGTGAGCCAAGCAGAGCCCTTGGCTGGCACGGTTCAATTGTCTGTTTCAGGCACCAGCGCCTACACCTCGGTGGCTTGGTACGCCGATTTGAAGCTAATCGACAAATCCAGCGTCATGACCAATGGTGCGGCCAACGCAGTGAACTGGAACACCAGCGTACTAGCCAACGGTACGCATTTGCTGCTGGCGAGGGTGCAGGTGGGCACCGACTCTTATCTGGATATTCGTCGGAACGTCACCGTGTCGAATTCCAATCTGGCCGTCAGTGCCAGCGTGTCCGGCACAACGGGAAGCATCACGATCGATGCACGCGCCAGCTCGCAATATGGTGTGACCAGTGTTGAGGCCACCTTTGACGGTGCGCCGCTGGCAGTGCTGTCGAGCGCCAATGCCTGTTCCCGGTATTGCCCGGCTGGCAATGATGTCTACCGATTCACGATCAACGCCGCATTGGCCGGGTCGGGCAACCATAGCGTGGTGATCACAGCCAAAGACGCAGCCAGTGGCATCAAGTCGATCACCCTTGCGGTGCCTGTGGCCAACCTGCCCGTGCTGACAGTCAGCTCGCCGGTTGATGGCGCATTTGTATTTGGCAACCTGCAACTCAACGGAAGCAGCAGTTCAGACAAAACGGGCGCCGTTAGGGTCACGGCCAGTTTGGGAGATGTTGAGTTTATAAACACCACCAGCCCCAGTTTTTCAGGGTCCTTCAATTTGTCGGGACTGACCCCTGGCACCTACACGCTGACGGTGCGGGCCACAGACAGTGCCAACCTCTCCAGCGTGGTTCAGCGCACAGTCACGGTGACCTCTGGCAATGCCCTGGCTTATCCTGCCCTGTTTAGCCTGGGCGCAACGGGGCAGATGCTGGCGGTAGAGGGAGATTGGGTGCTGTATCGCGGGGCCGACGGCACCCTGCGCCTGCGCCACGTGATCAACCAGACCGAAGTCATGCTGGCGGATGCACACACTATTTCTTATGCCAACGATTGGCAGCTCAGCGGTGGCCGAGTTGTGGCTTATGGCAAAGGGGCAGACTGCGTTTTGTACTGCGTCTATCTTTGGGACAGCAGTGGCGCGATCAAAAATCTGTCCAATCCCAACCACTATTCCGCAGCTGCCAACATTGGAGGGGGAAGAGCATATGACCTGCACCCTGTGGCCAAAAATGGATATGTGGCCTGGGTCAACGACAAAGCCAATACCAGCGGCGGTGCCAATCCAACAGGCTGGTATACGCTGTACAACATTGCTCAGAACACCTACACAAAGATTGACTCACCCGTAGGCGCCGCCTACGTCGGCAACTGGAACTATCAGTTGAATGTGTCAGCGGGCACCGTGACTTTTGACTATTGGGCACAGACTGGGGGCACCGGAACCAGCTCAAGCTTCGATGTGTTCCGGTGGACGTCTGCCAGCCAGACCTCCACACGAATCACTTCTGGCGGTAGCCGCAACATCTACCCCAAATCAGACGAGTACACCCTGACTTGGCTGCAATCGTCGGCAACATCGACCTCTGGGCTCAGCAGCTTGCTGAGTGTGGCCAACAGCAATGTGACCGCCACGCCCACCCTGCTGTCATCACAGGCTAGCGAAAACTTTGTATTACGCGACGGCGTGTTGGCCTGGCTGGACACGGCCAACGCAAATCGGGCACTGAAGGTGGCGGTATCAGGATCCGTAAGCACCCTGTCGAATCTGGACACTGCGGTGCTTTACGGCGCTGGCGGCGGACATCTGGTGTTTGGTGAGGCCGGAAAAACCTACAGCTGGGACAGCACAACCAAAACCACCACCCGGCGTATCGATTCGGCACCCAATCAAGTGCTGATGTCCGCAAACTCGATGTACTTCGTGATGGGGAGCGGGCAAGCGGTCTACCGGGTTGCCCTGAACTGATCTCTATTCATCATCATGTTGCAATGTCTTTTGGCACTGGCTATGCACATACATCTGGCGCAAACCAGCCCGGACGACCCCTACAAGGATATGTTGCAGGCGCCAAGCTTGCCGCCGCTTTCACCCAGGATGACAAACACATTTCTACCCAAGATGTCTGATCTGGGCATGAAGGCAAGCTGGCTGGCCGACGAATTTGGCGTGCCGGTCAGGTTGACCAAGCGCCAGAGGTTGCTGATCAAGCTTGAACGTGCTGCGGGTGCCATGCTCTCGGACTTAGAGCGCTGAGGTGTGGGCTTTGGGTCCATTACTTTTTGCCGGAAAATGCGCCCAACCCCAAAAAAATAGGCGGTGCACCAGCGCCGCAGCAAACACATGAAACGACGCCTTCTTTCCGCATTGCTGGCATTTGCCGCCTCGGGCTTCGCCTTTGCCCAGGGCTCGCCACAAATGAATTTGCCACGGGTGACCATCACGGCTGGCATGCATCAGATCACCGCGCAGGTGGCGCAAACCCACGAGCAACGGGCAATTGGGCTGATGTTTCGGCAAGAGATGCCGCAACACGAGGGCATGTTGTTTGTGTTCGAGCAGCCTACCCAGCAATGCTTTTGGATGAAGAACACCGACCTGCCCTTGTCGGCTGCGTTCATTCTGGATAACGGTGAAATCACCAACATCGAAGACATGAAGCCGCAAACCACCGACTC
>JBJOJH010000094.1:0-10423 GCA_046046715.1 Pseudomonadota bacterium
CTTCGGTACTTGACGATTGGGAGCTGGGTCTGGTCCGCGAGGCCGAGGCCCTGTTGGCCGGCGGCAGCAACGAGGTCTGGGACGTGCTGACTCGGCGTTTTGAATCTCGCTTGATACAGACCGCCCTGGCCAATACCAAAGGCCGTCGCATCGAAGCCGCACAACGCCTGGGCATAGGCCGCAACACCATCACCCGCAAAATCCAGGAGCTGGGTCTGGATTGACCTTGGCCGGGTCAGTGGTCGGCGAGCTCCAGAACGACCGGGGCGTGATCGCTGGGGCGCTCGTTCTTGCGAACTTGCTTGTCGATGTGGCAGGCAGTCGCCAGGGGCTTGAGGGACTGGCTGATCAGAATGTGGTCGATGCGCAGGCCGCGGTTGCGCCTGAATGCGAAATCCCGGTAATCCCACCAGGAATAGCTCTTGGGTTCGTGCTCGAACAGGCGATAAGCATCGACCAGGCCCAGCGCCAAGAGGGCACGCAGTTGATAACGTTCCTCTTCCGTGCAGTGGATGGTGTCTTTTAGACCGATCGGGTCCCAGACATCGTCGTCGTCAAAGGTGATGTTGTAGTCACCCATCAGCACCAGGTTGGGATGGGTAGTCAGTTCGGTCTTGACCCAGTCGCGCAAGCCCTTGAGCCAGTTCATCTTGTAGTCAAACTTGTCACTGCCTGGGGCTTGACCATTGGGAAAGTAAGCGCCAATCACGCGTATGCCCTGATCTTTGCTGCCTTGCTGAGTGCTTGGGAAAGTGGCCGTGATGACACGCGCCATCTCATCGTCAAACCCCGGAATGTTCTTCACGACTTGACTGCCTGCCCGACGGGAAAGCAGGGCGACACCGTTATAGGTTTTTTGCCCGAACCACTGTGCGTGGTACCCCGCTTGCAAAAATGCATCTGCAGGGAATTTGTCGTCCGTCATCTTCAGTTCTTGCAGTGCCAGTACATCGACAGGGTTGGCTGCCAGCCAGTCCAGCACTTGGGGCAGTCGCACGCTGAGAGAGTTGACGTTCCAGGTCGCGAATTTCATGGATCACTCAGCCTGCCAGGCTCACATAGACGTTTTGCACATCGTCGTTCCCGTCGATGGCGGCCAAAAAGGCCTCCACTTCCTCCAGCTGTTCAGCGCTCAGGCTCGCCGGATCGATGGGGTTTTTGGGCTTGTATCCCAGCTTGGCCGACAGCACCTGGAACCCATGCGCTGGAAGCGCTCGGCTAACCACGTCCAGGTCGACCGCGTCGCTAATAAACAGTGTGGTGCCGTCTTCCTCGCCCGGCTCGAAGTCTTGCGCACCGGCTTCGATGGCTGCCATCTCAGCGTCTGCGCCTGTGCTTGCAGGCTCGGCTTCGATCATGCCCACGTGATCAAAATCCCAGGCCACCGATCCGGAGGTGCCCAGTTGACCTTTTCGGAAAAGAACTCGCATCTCCGGTGCGGTGCGGTTCACGTTGTCGGTCAGGCATTCCACCATCACCGCCACACGGTGGGGGGCGTAGCCTTCGTACATCACATGTTCAAAATTCACAGCCTCCCCTGTGAGTCCCGCCCCTTTCTTGATGGCCCGCTCCAAGGTCTCCTTGGGCATGGAGACTTTCCTGGCCTGCTCCACGACCAGCCTCAGGCGTGAGTTGGCTGCAGGGTCGGCACCACCGCGTGCTGCGACCATGATTTCCTTGGCCAGCTTCCCGAACAGCTTGCCCCTGGCATCTGCGGCCTGTGCCTTGCCTTTTGCTTTCCACTGCGCGCCCATGACGGTTCTTCCTTGTTGTTGCGGCGCATGAACGCGCCTGAGGGGTTGTAATTCACATAGGGGACGGTTCTGCGTACAGCAGCCTGAGGTCACCCAAGGTGCGCGGTTTATACACCACAGCCCATCATGTACGCCACGTGTTCGCCGCGACGAGCAGGGCCTTTGCAGGGCAGCAGAGACCACAGTCTGACCAGTATGATGAAACTTTAGCTCTGCACATCACGCCATGATCAGCCCGGATACAGCACTCACCTTTTTTCTGGTGTCGGTTGTCCTTGGTTTGACGCCCGGGCCAGACAATGTATTTGTACTGTTCCAGTCCGCCAGGTATGGACGCCGGGCAGGCTTGTTTGTCACACTGGGTTTGTGTACGGGGCTGCTGGTACACACCAGCGCTGTGGCCCTGGGGCTGGCGGCAGTCCTCGCCACTTCGCACTTCGCGTTCACAGTCATCAAATTTACAGGTGCCCTTTATTTGCTGGTATTGGCCTGGAAGGCCTATCGAGCACCGGTGGGGCTGGCGCAAAGGGACTCGCCAGCAGTTTCGTCCGTGCGGATGTTTGTTCGCGGCTTCATCATGAACCTCAGCAACCCCAAGGTCGGGCTGTTTTTTCTTGCTTTTCTGCCGCAATTTGTACGCCCTGATCTGGGTTCAGTGGCGATGCAAGTCATCGCGCTCGGTGGCATTTTTGTGCTCGCGACCTGTCTGGTGTTTGGCAGCTTTGCCTGTTTTGCCGACTTGCTGGGGCCCGCGCTTCAACGCTCACCCCAGGCGCAAGGCGTCTTCAACCGCGTCACCGCTGCCGTGTTCCTCGGGCTCGCTGCGCGCTTGGCGCTTACCGAACAGTGATGTTGGGGTTAGGGGAGGCTGGTTCCCTGCCATGACCCACCGAGTAAAAAAGCCCTGACGCTTTCGGGCGCAGGGCTTTCGAACCTTCGGGCCATGAGGCCAGTGAGTCTGTGAGGTGTTTCAGTCGCGTTCGCCGCCAAAGATGCCCAGCAGCGACAGCAGGCTTTGAAACACGTTGAAGATGTCCAGGTACAAGACCAGAGTCGCGCTGATGTAGTTGGTCTCACCGCCGTCGATGATCTGCTTCAGGTCGTACAGCATGTAGGCGCTGAAAATGCCGATGGCAGCGACCGACAGGGCCATCATGCCGGCAGTCGAGCCGACAAACACATTGATCAAGCCGCCCACCATCAGCACCATGGCACCCACGAACAGCCACTTGCCCATGCCGGACAGGTCACGTTTGATGACGCTAGCCAAGCTGGCCATGACGAAGAACACGCCGGCCGTGCCGCCAAATGCGGTCATGATCAGGTCTGGGCCGTTCTTGAAACCCAGCACCATGCTGATCAAGCGCGAAAGCATCAAGCCCATGAAAAAAGTGAAGGCCAGCAGCACAGGCACACCTGCGCCGGAATTCTTGGTTTTTTCGATGGCGAACATGAATCCGAACGCCCCACCCAGGAAAACCACGAGTCCAATACCCCCCGACAAGTACTGAGTGATGCCTGTCGCCACACCGACCCACGCACCTAAAACCGTGGGTAGCAGGCTCAGTGCCAGCAGCCAGTAAGTGTTGCGCAGCACTTTATTGCGTTGCGCAGACGCATTCGCGAGGCCGTAAGCAGTGGCTTCAGCCGGGAAATTCAGGTTGTTTGACATGTGTTCAACGCCTTTCAGAGCGAGTAATCGCGAGCAAATTCTAGGTCTTTGCCAATCGGGGCGTATTTGGGGTCGATATGGTTTTCCTACAATCTGCCCGGTCTTTCAGTTATTGCCTTCAGCTTTCCCGGGCTGCAGGCCGTCTTCAAGATATTCAACTCTCTCTACCAAGTTTTATTCATGCAAACAAAATCCACGCTCGAACTGTCTGACATCAAGGCAGTTGCCGCTGCAGCCGAAGCAGAAGCTCTTAAAAACAACTGGGCTGTCACGATCGCCATCGTGGACGATGGTGGCCACCTGTTGTGGCTGCAACGTCTGGATGGCGCAGCGCCAGTGTCTGCACACATCGCTCCCGCCAAAGCCCATACTGCGGCCCTGGGCCGACGCGAAAGCAAGGTGTACGAGGATGTCATCAATGGCGGGCGCTACTCCTTCCTGTCGGCCCCCGACATTCAGGGCCTGCTCGAAGGTGGCGTGCCCATCATCAAGGATGGCCACTGCATCGGCGCCGTGGGTGTGAGCGGTGTGAAGTCCTCTGAAGATGCGCAAATTGCCAAGGCTGGCATTGCCGCACTGGGCCTGTAATTGAGGCAGGCTTTCGGGCCTTACTCCAGTACCCAGGTGATGGGCACATCCACGCTCATCACCGTGGGTGTGCCTCCCCGTTTTCCGGGTACGTATCGCCAGCGCATGACGGTTTCCCAGGCAGCGCGGTCCAAACGTTCATAGCCGCTGGATTTCACCAGCTGAGCACCGAGCGCCTTGCCGTCCGGCCCTATCGTCACGCTGTGCACCACCTGACCCTGTTCGTTCAAACGCCGGCTCAAGCTGGGGTACACCGGGCGGGGGTTCTGCAGGTAATCGGCAGCCGTCAGCGGCAATTCCACTTTTTGCTCTCCGATCTTGCTTGTGTTTGCGGGCATCGCTACTGCCAACGCCGTCGGGGCAGGTCGCGTGTTCAGCACGCCAGATGTTGCTGGCGCAGCGAGTTCGGACTCAGGCCTGTCCGCCACTGAACCCCTTTTTTCGTTGGAAGCCAGATCCTGAAGGCTGTTCAACGTGCTCGCACTTGCCACAGCCACAGCCTGGGTCTGCGTTTGCTTGCGCCTGTCCGCGTTCGTGTCCGTGTCCGTGTTCGCCGCCGTGGGCCGCTGGCCTGTGCCCAAGCTGCCGCGATAGCTATTTCGATTGCGATTGCGATCCGGACTTGGCTCTTGAGCTGCTTTCAGGGGTGGCTGCGTCGCCTGCTTCTGGCTTGGCTGGGGGGGCATTTCTGCTCCCAGCAATGCAATACGAATGGGGTGCGACGCGGGCCTTGTGGCGGTTTCATCCTGTTTCGCTAGGGCAAAGATCACCACGGCGTGCAGCAAGAGCACTGCCGTGGCCACTGCAAGCGCCCGTGCGCGTGCCGGCCACTGCATGGAGGTCAGATCACCTGAATTGTGATGGGCGTGAGTCCAGAAATGCTGGCTTTCAGCGTGTCGCCCTTGACCACGGCGGCAACTCCCTCCGGTGTGCCGGTATAAATCAGATCTCCAGGCTTTAGCTCCCAGGCCGCTGACAGGTGCTCGATGGTTTCGGAGATGTTCCAGATGAGTTTGGAAATCTGGCTACTCTGGCGCTGTTGCTCATTCACTGTGAGCCTGATCTCGGCACCTGCAATATCTCCCGCTGCCGCGATGGGGGTGATGGGCCCTATCGGTGCCGAGTGATCAAAGGCCTTGCCGATACACCAGGGGCGACCCTGCTTCTTCATGTCGTTCTGAAGGTCCCGGCGCGTCATGTCCAGCCCCACGGCATAGCCAAAAACGTGGTTCATGGCATCTTGCGCCCGTATGTTTTTGCCCCCCTGGCCGATGGCAACGACCAGCTCCACCTCATGGTGGAAGTTGTGGGTCAGGGCAGGGTAGGGCACTGTTGCCGTGGCTCCTTGCTGCGCCACCACCAGCGCATCCGACGGTTTCAGAAAGAAGAAAGGCGGCTCCCGGCCTGTAAAGCCCATTTCTTTGGCGTGTTCTTCGTAATTACGCCCCACACAATAGATGCGGTTCACCGGAAATTGCTGCTGGGTGCCAAGTACCGGCACAGACACGACGGCAGGTGGATTGAAGCAATAGTCCATGGGTATTTAAAGCTAAGCGGTGTGGGAGAACCGGGAGGCGCTCGGCTCAGGCTGACTTGGTCAGCAGATCAAAGTGCTCGACGTTAGGTGCCGAAGCAAAAAATGGCCCGACGATGGCACGCCAGTCAGCAAACGCCTGCGACTGCCTGAAGCCCACGGTGTGGTCTTCCAGTGTTTCCCAAAAAATTTGCAGCAGGTAGCGCTCAGGGCTCTCAATGCCCTTGTTGACCTTAAAGCCGCGAAAGCCCTTGGCCTGACTGATCACGGTGGTCAGGCCACGCTGGATGGCCTCGTCGAAAGCAGCTTGTTGACCGGGGTGTATGCGGATGTCGGCGAGTTCCAGAATCATGATGACTACTTTCCTGTGCGGGTAATGTGAATCCAACTGGCCGCAAGTCTAAATTCAAATCCCTGCGGGATGCCAAGTTTGTAGTCTCGTGGATTTGCGCACGCAGCTCAGGCACACCATCGCCAATTAGTTTTCGGTTTTCAGTGCGTTTGCCGCAGGGCATTGCGGTCCAGGCGTTCATTCTCACGGCGCTCGAACAGATCGAGCATCCAGGCGACCCGCTGGGGCATGGCGCGGTTGGGAAAGTAAGCCTCGATTCCGGTTCGGGGCGTAGCGTCTTGGCAGCCTTGGACCAGACCCACTATCGCTGCCAGTGGTGAGGGACTGTGGTCGGTCACCCTGATCCAGTGGACCTGCGTCCAGGCACTGGCCAGCAACATGAGCTTGCGTGTGGTTCTAACGACAGTGCGTTTGTTGACCGAGTCCAGACCTTCGCGGCGCAACTGGTGGCCTATTTCGGCGTAGATCATGCTCGCTGCGCATATGGCGGCGCGGCAGTCGGGCGGCAAGGCAGCAATTCCCGAATGGGCCTGCCTGTAAAGGCGGTCGGCTTCGTCCAGCAGGCGGCTCACCACCTGGGCTATGGCGGGGCTGAAAGTGGGTTGAGCCAGCCAGGCCTCGGGTTCGACACCCGCCTCCTTCAGCCAGAGGCGCGGCAGGTACAGGCGGCCGATGCTGGCGTCGTGACCCACATCGCGGGCGATATTGGTGAGCTGCATGGCCACGCCCAGTTCACAGGCGCGGGCCAGGGTGTCGGTGTTTTGCGGCCCCATGATCCAGCACATCATCGCGCCCACACTGCCCGCCACACGGGCCCCATAGGCGTGCAAGTCTTCGATGCTGTCGTAACTGCGGCCGTAAGCGTCCCAGGCGAAACCCTCTATCAGCGCCTCCAGCAAATGGCGTGGCAGTTTGAACTGCTGCACCACCAGGCTCAGGGCGTGGTCCTCCACATGGTCTTGCGGGGTGCCGGCATAAATGGCATCCAGGCGCGTTTGCAAGACATCAAGCGGTGTATCGCCGGCTACCGCTTCGTCCACCAGATCATCGGCTACGCGGCAAAAGGCGTAAAGCGCAATGGCGGCACTGCGCACGCGCGGCGGAAGCAATCGACTGGCAGCAAAAAAAGTTTTGGAGCCCCCTTGCATCATGGCCACGCAGGCCTGCAGGTCTTGCGAGTCGAAGTCGAGCTCAGACAGGGACACGGAGGCGGGGTAGCGGTCAGGCGTGGACATGGGGCACCACCGTTTCCAGGGCTTTGGCAGACATCAACACGCCCGGCACGCCTGCGCCCGGGTGCGTACTGGCACCGACCACGAACAGGCCGGGAATGTCTTCGCTGCGGTTGTGCGGGCGAAACCAGGCACTTTGCAGCAGCAAGGGCTCCAGCCCAAAGCCCGCGCCCTTGTAAGACCACAAGTTGTCGTGAAAATCCTGCGGCGTGGTGACTTTGGAGGTGACGATGCAGTCCCGCAAACCCGGCAGCACGCTGGCTTCCAAACTCTCGGCAATCGCAGCCCGGTAGGTCTCGGCAAAGGCGGGCCAGTCGGTGCCGCTGTCCAGGTGCGGCACGGGCGAGAGCACATAAAAAGTGTCGCAGCCTTGCGGGGCCAGGGATGGGTCGGTAGCGGTGGGGCGGTGCAGATACAGGCTGAAGTCCTCGGCCAATTTGTGTTTCTTGAAGATGTCTTGCAGCAAGCCCTTGTAGCGCGGGCCCAGTACCATCATGTGGTGCGGGACATCCGGGTACTGGCGCGAGGTGCCGAAGTACCAGACGAACAGGCCCATGGAGTAGTGGCCCTTCTCAATCTTGCGGTTGGTCCAGACGCGGCGGTGCTGCGGGGCCACCAGGTTTTTGTAGGTCCAGGCGGTGTCGGCGTTGCTGACCACGATGTCGGCCGCGATGAACTCGCCGTTTTGCAATTCAACGCCACAGGCACGGCCGTTCTCGATGCGGATTTGTGTCACGGGGGCATTGCAGCGCAGCTGTACCCCGCGCTCCTGCAGCAGGCCCACCAGCCCGCGCACGATGGCCCCTGTGCCGCCCATGGCCGAGTGCACGCCCCAGGTGCGTTCCAGCGAATTGATCAGCGCGTAAGCGCAGGTCACCGCAAAAGGGTTGCCACCGATCAGCAACGGGTGAAAACTCATCACGATGCGCAGCTTCTCGTTGCGGATGTGTCTGGCCACCAGGCTGTACAGGCTGCGCCAGGCCCCCATGCGCAGGAAGTCGGGAATGGCGGCCATCAAGTCGCTGATCTTGTCAAAGGCCATGTCGCCCATGCCCTCAAAGCCCAGGGTCTTGCAGCGCTCTGCATCGGCCAGAAAGCGCTCGTAACCGGCCAGGTCGTCCGGCTCAAACCGGGCCACCTCGGCGCGCATGTGCTCGGCGTCGCCGTTGTAGTCGAACCAGGTGCCGTCTGAAAAACGCACGCGGTAAAAAGGGTCCATCGCCACCAGCGTCACATCGTCGGCAAAGCGCTTGCCGCACAGCGTCCACAGCTCTTCCAGCAAGAACGGCGCAGTGATGATGGTTGGCCCTGCATCGAAGGTAAAGCCGTCCTGGCGGTGCACATAGGCGCGCCCGCCGGGGGCATCGAGTTTTTCCAGCACCTTGACCTGGTAGCCCATGACGCTCAGCCGAATGGCCGCAGCCAGCCCGCCAAAGCCGCTGCCTATGACCACCGCCATGGGCCGCTCGCTGGCCCCGTTGTGTGGGGTGTCGCGGGTGCTGCCCAAAGGGGCAAAGCCGTCGGAGGTGTATGCGTTCATGGGGGCCTTCAAGGGGGTGAGGTCAAAGCCGGTTTGGTGGTCTGGCCCATGGCCCAACCCCACAGCCGCTCCAGTGGCCAGGGAAAAATCATGATGATGTGTTCGACGATCGCCAGCCCTAGCAGCGTGGCCAGCATGACCCAGCCTGTGGTAATGGCTACAGCGCCTTGCTGCGCCAGCCACACCAGCCAGAACCAGGTGCCCATGGCCACGCCCATGGACAGGACAAACCAGACGGTCATGTCGCGGGTGCGGAAATAGCTGGCTAGGTACTTCAGGTGAGCGGGCAGGTACTGCGCGCCGTTTTGCGGAACGCCAAAAAACAGATTCAGCTTGGCCGACAGGCGCATGCACCAGAGCAGCGCATAGGTGCAAATCGCTACATGGCTGGACTGGCCTTCTTGCATCCACCACAGCACGGCGAAGTTGGCCAGCAGGGCCAACTCGTGATACAGCATGACTTGAACCGACTGCACAAAGCGCTGCCATCCATGCGCACCCACCTCGAGCGGGGTTTTGCGCGGCCCAGTGATCAATCCGGTGAGAAAAGCCAGCTCGTGCCAGCCCCACATCACGATCACGCTGCCAAAGGCCAGGTAGGCATTAAAAACGCTGACCTCTTGCATGCTGTGAGCCACACCCCAGAAACTCAAAGCCAGAAGCACTGTCCAGCCCGCCAGGCTGAAACGGAAGCTTCGCGGGTTCAGTCGGTCGAGCCACAAGATCACACCTGTGCCCAGCCACCAGCACAGGGCCGTGAACACGCAGGCCCAGACGACTTCAGTTACCATGCGGGTTCCATGCGGACCTGGGGTGACAGGTCTTGCGCAATGACCGGCATGAAGTACAGGCGAGCAAAGGTGGCTGCCGCTTGAACGGCGCACACGCCTTGCTCCAGCTTACCCATCAAACCACCCCGCGCCTTGGCTTTCTCCATGGCTTGAGAAATTGCAAAAAGGCGCTCCAGGCCCCGACGGAACCCGGGGTTGTCCGTATCCAGGGCCAGCGGGAAGACTTGTTGGGTGATTGCGGTGGTGATCCGAAACACCTCGTAGTCGTATTCGCTCGAATCCAGCCCCATGGCCTCATGCAGCATCGGGCGGGTATGGTCCCTCACGTACATGGTGGCGTAAACGGCCAGCAGGAAGAATCGGATCCACAGCTTGTTGCCCCCGCGCAGCAAGCCGGGGTTGGCGCGCATGATCAGGGCAAACGATTCGCCGTGGCGGAACTCGTCGTTGCACCACCGCTCGAACCAGCGAAAGATGGGGTGAAAGCGTTTTTCTGGGTGCTTTTCGAGCTGTCGGAAAATGGTGATGTAGCGCGCGTACCCGATTTTTTCGGATAGGTAGGTCGCGTAGTAGATGTATTTGGGCTTGAAGAAGGTGTACTTCTTGGTGCGCTTGAGGTTGCCCAGGTCAATGCCCAAATTAAAGTCGCGCAGCGACAAATTGATGAAGCCTGCATGGCGCGATTCGTCGCGTGCCAGGTAGGTCATCAGCTGCTTGATGTCGGGGTTGCTGACGTTCTTGCGGATCTCGTTGTAGAGCACGCAGCCGGAAAATTCTGACGTCAATGAGCTGACCAGAAAGTCCATGAACTCCTGGCGCATCTCGGGCGAAAGCGAGGCCATGCCCGCAGCCACTTCGCCTGCAAAGGCTTCGTCGCGCTGGAAGTGGTCGTGGTTGTTGTCACCCTCGTACTCGGCCATCATTTTGTCCCATTCAGCGCGCACCGGCTCGATGTTGATG